>CAOKET010000004.1 GCA_948467605.1 uncultured Mycoplasmatota bacterium
GTTTAGAGAATATATGACATATGAGATGGATCAGAAAATAATACACAATACAGAGTTATATGAAGCAAGAAAAGAAGGATTAGAGCGAGGTATTGAAAAAGGAACGCTTGAAGGAGAAAGACAAGAAAAACTGTCAATAGCAAGAACTATGTTAAAAGAAGGAGAAGATATAAAAAAAATAATGTTATATACTTCTTTAACAAAAGAAGAAATAGAACTTTTAAAATAATTATAATTAGAAACGTTTTTTTAAATTTTAAAAAATGTTTTTTTGTATAAAACATATATATTTTGTACATAATACAATTGGGTGATAAAATTGAAAAATCAAAAAATTAAATGTGATGTTGAAAATTGTAAATTTAATAACGCTGAGAAATGTGAATGTAATTTAGAAGAAATAGAAGTATCTTGTGAATGTGATGGTTGCGATTGCCACAAAACAAAAGAAACTATATGTTCTTCTTTTGAAGAAAACGAATAGGAGGGATAATATGTCTGATAGAAATAAAGAAGAGGCAAAAGTAGTAAATAAAGATGATGTAGAATTAGAAAGTTTTAAACTTTATGATTCTTCAAACGATGACTTTACTAAAGTTGTAGATGGAGAACTACAAGTACAAGATTTTAATATGTATAAAGAAGAATAAAATAGTTAAGTATTTTATTCTTTTAAATTATTGATTACTAAAATTATTTATGCTATACTTTTTTACAGTTATGATAATAGAAGAGAGGTACTTTATGGGAGATATTACAGTTTCTGCAATAATATCTGGTTTAGTTGTATTAATCTCTAGAATAATAGATAGAGTTGGAGTTACAATAGAATTAAACTATTTATCTAAGGGTAAAAAAATTGCACTTTTTGTTTCTGCCTTTTTAGAAACCATAGTATGGTGCATATTTTCTTCATATGTACTAAAAAATGCTAATATTTATGAAATTGTTGGCTATATACTTGGGTATTCAATAGGAAATACTCTTGGTATATACCTTTTGGACTGGCTATCAAATGATGTTTTATCTGTTAGAATATATATTCCTAAAGAAAAAGCATCTCTTATGAAAAATATAACAGACGCCTCATATGGTGCTACCTTACTAAAGGTAGGGGGAAGAGATAAAGATGATAATTTAATGATAATTGTTAATACCTCAAAGAAAAAATTCAATAAACTTACAAAAATAATTAAAACTAATGCTCCTAGTGCATTTGTTGCAGTATATGATACAAAAACTTCCATTAACGGAACTATTTAGAGGTGAACTATGAATATTTTAATTACATGTTTATTTATATTTTTTGCACGTATCCTAGATGTATCCCTTGGAACATTAAAAACTTTATTTGTTATTCGTGGTAATAAAAAGTTGAGCTTTATACTAGGTCTTATAGAAATTACAGTATGGTATATTGTAGTTAATAAGGCACTTGGTGATGGTAAGATGGACATATTTGTAGCAATTGCATATTCAACAGGTTATGCTAGTGGTGCAGTTGTTGGAAGTTTCATTGAAGAAAAGTTAGCAATAGGACAATTATCTTTACAAGTTATAATAGAAAGAGATCACAGCAATTTAATTGAACTTTTAAGGGAAAAGGGTTATGCAGTTTCTACAATCCCATGTACTGGAATAAATAGTTTAAAAACTATGCTAATAATAGAAATCCAAAGAAAGGATTTAAAGAGAGTAAGAAAGATTATTCAATCAGTTGAACCAAAGGCATTCATAACAATAAGTGATACAAAAATGGTTATAAATGGTTATTTTGAAAAAAAATAATCATTTTTTTAAAGTCCAAGCATATCTTTTACCAAGGAGGATAAAAATGGACAAGATAAATATGATAGAAACTACGCTTAATCATTTAGTATCAATCAATGATAGAAAAAGTATTAATATTACAGGGGTAAAAAAAATAGAAAGTTTTGATAATGAAGAATTTCTCCTTGAAACAACTCATGGCTATGCAGTTATAAAGGGTGAAGAACTAGAAATAATAAAATTAGACACATACCAAGGAAATGTATCTATAAAGGGCAGAATAGATAGTTTGTCGTATATAGATGAAAATACTAAACATACAAAAAAAGAAGATGGCATATTTAATAGGTTATTTAAATGAATCTAATAATCCAAATAAAATCACTTACATTTTCATTTCTATATGGAGTATTCTTCTCAATATTCTTTAGAATAAACTCTAAGTACTTATATTATGAGAAAAAATTTATTAGAATCATAATATCTTTTTTATTTTCAATAGATATGTCTATTCTTTATTTTATTATACTTAAAGAAATTAATTTTGGAGTAATACATCCTTATTTTATTGGCATGATAGTACTAGGATTCATCATTACAAATTTTATAATTAAGCATAAATTTTTTAAAAAGGCCAAATAACTTGGTTTTTTTATATTGCTTTATTTTTTTAAAAAAAGTATAATTGTATTAACAGGTAGGGGGAAGTATATGGATAGTATAATTGAAATTAATAACCTAACATTTTTACAAGGCAATAAAAAAGTTATCGACAATTTAAACCTAGAAGTTGATAGGGGAGATTTTGTATCCATTATTGGTCCTAATGGAAGTGGAAAAAGTACTTTAGTAAAACTATTGTTAGGCCTTTATGAAAGTGATTGTATTAAAATAGATAACTTGATAGTAAGTAAAGAAAATATTTATGAAATAAGGAAAAAAATAGGTGTAGTATTTGATAATCCGAATAATCAATTTATATGGGGAAAAGTAGAAGATGATTTAGCATTTTCACTAGAAAATCTAAATTATCCTAGAGAAGAAATTAGAAGGAGAATAAATGAAGTATCTACTAATCTTGGGATAACTAATCTTTTAAATAAAAATATAAAAGATCTAAGTGGTGGAGAAAAACAAAAAGTAGCTCTCGCAACATCTCTTATAACTAATCCAGATATTCTTATATTGGATGAGGCCTTCTGCATGGTAGATAAAAATGCAAAAAAAGAGTTACTAAATTATCTATTAGAATTACACAATACATCTGATATTACTATAATTAATATAACCCATGATTTAGAAGAAGTGTTAAATAGTGACAAAATAGTTGTATTAAATAATGGTGTAATTGAAGATGAAGGATATACCAAAGATATACTAAGAGAAGAAAAAAAATTAAAATCAAACGGACTAGACTTACCCTTCTCAGTTGATTTATCACTTAATCTAAAATACTATGGTCTTTTAGATGAACTAATTTATGATTTAGATGAAATGGTGGTGAGATTATGGAAATAGTAATAAAAAACTTATCATTTACTGCTAATAATAATAAAATATTAAAAAATATAAACTTAGAAATAGAAGAGAACAAAATAACAGGTATAATTGGGCATAGTGGTGCAGGAAAAACAACACTTGCTGAAGTTATATGTGGAGTAAAAATACCAACTGAAGGAGAAGTACATATATTTGAATCCATTCTATCAAAAAAAACAGTTATAAAAAAGATGAATGAATTTAGAAAAAATATAGGTTACTCATATCAATATTCAGACGAACAATTCTTTTCTAAGACAGTAAGAGAAGAAATAGAATTAGTACTAAAAAACTATAAATATGCAAAAGAACAAATTGACTACAAAATAAAAGAACTTATGGAAATGTTTAACTTTACAAAAGAATTTTTAGATAAAAATCCATTAAAACTTAGTAATGGAGAAAAAAGATTAGTTGTAATAGCAAGTTCAATCGCACACAATCCAAAATTAGTAATATTAGATGAACCGACTGTAGGACTAGATGCAGAAAACAAAAAGAATATTATTAATATAATAAAAAAATTAAAAGATGAATATTTAAAAACTATTATAGTTATTAGTCATGATATAGATTTACTAATAAAATTTGCAGATAATATTGCAGTTTTAAATAATGGAGAATTAGTATTATCAGGTAAAAAAATGGATGTATTTACTAATACAGAAATATTTAATAAATATAATATAGAACTCCCAACAATTATCAAATTTAGTGAAATAGTAAAAACAAAAAGCAATAAAAAAATTGGATATTATGACGATATAAAGGACTTAATGAAGGCGGTATATAGAAATGTATAAGAATATAGAATTAGATAGATATTATGATATTAATTCATCACTACATAAATTAAATCCAATAAATAAAACTATATGTTTTTTGATATTTACTATAGTAACTATAATAGTAAAAGATATACGACTTATGGGTATATTAGGAATATTACTTATAAATATGATACTTATGAGTAATATTAAGATTAGTTTATTTATTAATGAAATAAATAAAATAAAATACTTTTTATTAATACTATTTATATTTAACGCTTTAATTGGATTACAATTTGATTCTAATATATTAATAATATTAAAAATTATATCAGTTGCTCTATATTCCAGTTTATATATACTAACAACTAGTGTTAATTCAATAATATATACATTTAACTTTCTATTATCACCATTAAAAATATTTGGTATAAAAATATATGACATAACTGTTATGATAGCACTTACAATAACATTTATCCCAAATATATTAGAAGAATCTCTTAGAATAATAAGAACAATCTCTTTAAGAGGTCTTGATTATAAAACTGGTAGTATTAAAGATAAAATTAAAGTATTTAAAATGATGTTCATACCTACATTTAATCTTAGTTTTAAAAGAAGTGATGACCTAGCAGATACATTAGATATTAGATTATATAATTCATCAAACAAAAGAAGTTGCTACAGAAAATATATATTTAGTTTTAACGATTTATTTATACTGTTTACTCACATTTCTATAGTAGCAGCAATAATCATTAAGGGTGTGATAATATAAAAAGGTATTTAATGACAGTATCCTATGATGGTTCAGGATATAGTGGTTATCAGAAACAAGGTGGTTTTAGAACAATTCAAAGTGAACTTGAACGAGCAATAACAGAAATAAATAATAATAAACCAGTTGAAATATATTCATCAGGTAGAACCGATAAAGGGGTACACGCTATAAATCAAAAAATTCACTTTGACTTAAACATGGACATATCATTATATAATTTAAGGGAAGCAATAAATTCAAAAATTCCAGATGATATATATGTTAAATCAATTGAGGAAGTAGATGAAGACTTTCATGCTAGATATAGTGTTATTGCTAAAGAATATATATACATAATAAACTTAGGTGAATTTAATCCAATAGAAAGAAATTACGTATATCAATATAATAAACCGCTAGACTTAGTAAATATGGAAAGAGCTTTACAATATTTTGTTGGGGAACATGATTTCTCATCATTCACTAAACCAGATGATTCAAAAAAGAATTTTGTTAGAAACATAAGAATAGTAAACCTAAAGAAACACGATAATGATAAAGTGACAATAACTTTTGTTGGAAATGGTTTCCTAAGATATATGGTAAGAAATATGGTCGGAACCATAATAGAAGTAGGAGAAGGTAAAAGAAAAAGCGAAGATCTATATGATATAATATCTTCAAAAGATAGAACAAAAGCAGGCATTATGGCACCTGCTTGTGGATTATACTTAAAAGATGTTTATTATTAAATACGTATTAAATTACGTATTTTTATATTTAAGATAATTCTCTATAAACCAAACTGGAATACCTTGTTTTTCACTAAAGTCACCTATATCGTCTATTAAATCATTATCCTTTATTAAGATATCCTTAGTACATATTTTACATAGGTTAACTATATCTAAATCATCACAAAAATCTGATATCAATTGATTCATAGATATACATATTCCTTTATCCTCAATCAACCCCTCAACTATAAGCATATGATACACTAAAAAGAAAGTTAGTATAATTCTTTGATTTAATTTATCATTATCTATAACTATTTTTCTGTTTTCAATTTTTTGAATTGTTTTATCGTTTGAGATTTTATAACTTATTGTAGTACTCAAAGAATAAAAACCACATATATTATCATTAGTTAATTCTTCTTCTTCAAAATCTATTTTGGAAATTAAATTATTATAAAACTCTTCTCTTATAATATTTTTATCTTCGCTTTCTCTTATTTTTTCACTCATCTTATTTTTTACCCATTTATCATCAAATTCCCATGTTGATAATAAGTGAGTTAAATAGTGTATTGTTTCTAAAGATAAAAAATCATTGAAATATTTATATGTTTGCCTCATTTTAGAGATACTATTCATAACGAAGTCATAATATATTTTATATTGCTCATAAGTTAACATCTTATCTCTCCTTTGCATAAAGATTATAACACATAATATAATATATTCATAATTAAAATATTTTCCCAAATTATTAATATAATATATTGACAATTGATTTTTAATTTAGTAAACTTTTAGTTGGTACATTAATTTTATATCCCACAAATAGATCCTGGGAAAATCTATTTGATTTATAAAATGTGAAGGGAGATTAATATGAAAAATACATTTATGCAAAGAAAAGAAGACGTAGTTCGTTCTTGGTATGTTATTGATGCAACTGATTTACCATTAGGACGTTTAGCAACTAAAGTTGCTGATGTACTACGTGGAAAACATAAACCTACATATACACCAAATGTTGATTGTGGGGACTATGTTATTGTTATTAATGCATCTAAAGTTGTTTTAACTGGTAATAAGTTAGATGACAAGATGTATTATAATCACAGTGGATATCCAGGTGGTTTAAGAGAAAGAACTGCCAAAGTTATGAGAGAACAATATCCAGTAGAAATGATTGAAAGAGCCGTAAAAGGAATGATTCCACATACAAGATTAGGAAATAAGGAAGCAAAAAAATTATTTGTTTATGCAGGTAATGAGCATCCACATATGGCTCAAAATCCAAAAGAACTAACTATTAAATAAGGAGGATTAATATGGCTAATAGTAAAGTAAAAACTTTTATTGGTACAGGACGTAGAAAACGTTCAGTGGCTAGAGTTACAATGGTTCCTGGAAAAGGAACAATAACAGTTAATGGTAGAGATGTTCGTGAATATTTTCCATATGAAACTCTTGTTATGGATTTAAAACAACCTCTAGAAGTTACTGGAAACTTAGAATCATTTGATATAACAGTTAATGTTTGCGGTGGTGGATTCTCAGGGCAAACAGGTGCAATCCGCTTAGGTATTACAAGAGCGTTATTACAATATGACGAAGGAAATACTGCTGAAGATTCTTATCGTAAAATTCTTAAGAACAGTGGATTTGTAACTAGAGATGCAAGAATTAAAGAACGTAAGAAACCAGGATTAAAGAAAGCAAGACGTGCACCACAATTCTCAAAACGTTAATATTTACAAGTTTAAATGTTTCAAAAAGTCCGTATTTACGGGCTTTTTTGAATGCTATAAAATAAAAATTATAAACAAAATGCTACAAAGTATTACACAATTCATTCATTTAATTAAAGCACGACGTGTTAACTATGATATAATTATTTGATAGAAAGACAAATAGTAATTTGTAGAGAGGTGATAAAATGATAATGTTAATTAGATAAGTATGGCATAAACTTTGATTATGCCGAAAAAAGGAGGCATAATATGTTAGAAATAAAAGATTTAAGTATATCTATTAATGGTAGATATTTAATTAAAAATTTAAATTTAATATTAAATAATGGTGATAAACTTGCTATTATTGGTGAAGAGGGAAATGGGAAATCTACTTTATTAAAATCTATTTTAGGTATTTGTGAGTATACTGAAATAATAGGAAATATTAATTTTAAAGGTAATAGAATTGGCTACCTAGAACAATCTATTAGTGATGATAAATTAGATAAAAAAGTATATGATTTTCTATTTGTAAGTGAAAATGATTATTACGATAAGTTTAATAATTTATATAAATATTTAGATTTAATCAATTTAAGTGATGAAATATTAAAACAAAAAATTAATACATTATCTGGTGGTGAAAAAGTAAAAATTGGTATTTTGAAATTATTATTAAATGAATATGATGTTTTATTTTTAGATGAACCTACTAACGATTTGGATATTGAAGCATTGGAATGGTTAGAAGAGTTCATTAATACTACAGATAAACCAATTGTTTATGTTTCTCATGATGAGACACTACTTGCCAATACAGCCAATATGATTTTACATATAGAACAAATAACGAAAAAAACGGATTGTAGACATACATTATTAAAAATTGATTATGACACATATGTTGAACAAAGACTTAGAAGATTAGAACATCAAACTCAAATTGCAAAATCTGAAAAAAGAGAGTTTAATAAGCATCAAGAAAAATTACAAAGGATAATGCAAAAAGTTGAATATCAACAAAATACAATTTCAAGAAGTGATCCACATGGTGCAAAAGTTTTAAAAAAGAAAATGCATTCTTTAAAATCACAAGAAAGAAAAATGAATAATATTAAATTAACTGAAATACCAGATGTGGAAGAAAGTATTAGTTTCTTTTTTGAAGATGTTGATATTCCAAGAACAAAGAACATAGTTAATTTAGATATAGAAAAATTAAAGGTGTCTGATAAAATTTTATGTAAAAATATAAAATTAGATGCAGTTGGTAATATGCATTTGTGTATTATTGGTAAAAATGGTATAGGAAAATCAACATTAATAAAAATAATTTATAATGAGTTAAAATATAGAACTGACATTAAGGTTGGATATATGCCACAAACATATGATGATATTCTAAATAATTATGAATATGTGTTGGATTTTGTTTCTTCACAAGGCAATAAAGAGGAAATCATTCAAGCAAGACTACTTTTAGGTAATATGAAATTTACTAAAGAAGAAATGATTGGAAAAATAAAAAATTTAAGTAATGGATCAAAGGCAAAGTTATTTCTTGTTAAATTAGTGTTAGATAAATGTAATGTTTTAATACTTGATGAACCTACAAGAAATGTTAGTCCTTTATCTAATCCAATTATTAGAAAAGTATTAAGTGAATATAATGGAACAATTATAAGTGTATCCCATGATCGAAAATATATTAATGAAGTAATAGATAATTTATATATTTTAACAACAGAAGGTTTATTAAAAGAAAAATGAGTATGTGATTATAACAACAAATTACAAGTCTATTGAGTAAATCATATTTAAGATTTTCTCTTTTTTTTAAGAAATAAATAGTAATTTACTAAATTAATAAGATAGTTGAAAATGTTGCATTTTTATGCTAACCTAATACTATATTAAGGAGAATTTTATATGAAAGAAAGAGTAGTAAAACCATTTACAATGTGGAAACATTTTAAAGGAACAAGAGCATTTGTAATTACAGTAGCAGAACACAGTGAAACAAGAGAAAAATTAGTTATTTATCGTTGTATGGATAATAATGGTAAGACAAATCATAAAGATGGTATATATGCACGACCATTAGATATGTTTTTGTCTGAAGTAGATCATGGAAAATATCCAAGTGTTACTCAAAAATATCGCTTTGAAGAAATAAAAGAAGAGTAAAATTCAAATTACATTTTTGAAAGGGATATGTTTTATGAAAAATAAACTGTTTGGAGTTTTATTATTAGAAATATTTGTTTTAGAATTAACAGGGTATAGTATTAGATATCCTGATTTAGAAAAAAATTAAATCAGTAATGCAAAATATTTATAGAGGTGGCTAATATCACACATTTTATAGTAATAAACAAATTTGCTATGAAGTTATTAATCATGAATAATATATAAATAATCCTAAAAGATACCCTTATATAACACCTGAAGATTTTCAATTAGGAGAAGAAATAGAAAAAATTATAGTAACAAAAGTTATTTCTAAAAAAGAGTTTTCATTTATAGAAAAAGATAACATAATTTATAATGAAGATTACAAAAATAAGAAAGTAAAAACATTATCATAGAAAACATAATGTTATGAACTATAAAAAAATTATTTTATGGAGTATAATAATTTTACAGACATTGAAAGTAAGATGAAATATATGAATAAACAAGAAATATATGATTATTTAAAAAGTAAAAATATATGGTATGAAATTACAGAACATAAAGCAGTTTATAATATGAAAGAATTATCTGAAATTGATATTCCTTATAAAGAAGCAGATGCCAAAAATCTTTTCATTCGAGATGATAAAAGAAAAAATTATTATCTTATAACTGTAAAAGGAGATAAAAGAGTTGATTTAAAAGAATTTAAAAATAAAAATAATACTAGGTCATTAACCTTTGTATCCCCTAATGATTTAGAAGAAATACTTAAATTAAAACCTGGCTCTGTAACTCCACTAGGATTGCTAAATGATGAGAATTTAAAAGTGCATTTTTATATTGATAAATATTTTATAAATGTTTCTAATATTATTGGAATACATCCAAACGATAATACCGCAACAGTATGGGTACATACTAAAGATTTAATTGAGCTTATAAAAGAACATGGAAACCAAGTTACAATTATAGATATCTAACAAATGAATTGTAACTTATGGAGGTGATAAATATAAATTATATATGGATTTGGCTTATTATACTTTTTTGCTGTATAATAATACCAAGAAGAAATAAATTATATTTTGAAATAATTAGAAGAAAAAAAGAAGGTAGAAAAAGAAAGATGCCAGAAGAATTAATGAAAGAATTTATAGGAAAAGTATGTGGAATAACCTTATTTAATGAATCTTTTGGAGTTACAGGAAAAATTGTATCAGTAGAAGGAAATTGGATAAAAGTTGAGGAAAAAGATACGATTAGAATAGTAAATGGTGATATGATAAGGGATATAAAAATAATGCCAGATAAATATCAAAAATAATTAAAAATGGAGGAGTAAAAATGGCAAAATATAAATGTAAATTGTGTGGGCATATTTATGATGAAGAAAAAGAAAAAGTTAAATTTGCAGACCTGCCAGATGACTGGAAATGCCCAATGTGTTTTGCACCAAAAAATTTATTTGAATTAGTAGAAGAAAATGAAGTAGAAAATAATAATAAAGAAGTAGAAGAAAACAATAAACTAGAAAATTACTTAAGGGAATATAGTCGTAGTTCTGATGAAATAGAACAATCAATGGAAGATATACATACAATGTCAACAACAGGCAAAAGTATTATTTCAGCAATGGGAACAAAGTTGCCTGTGATTAACTGGAATGATATTTTAATTTTGGGTGGGCAACTTAGTAAAATGCCTCTTTTTGAAGATGAAGAAGTTGAATTAAAAACAATAATTGGTAAAAATGCTAAGAAACCTATGATTTTAGAATCACCTGTATTTGTAACTCATATGTCTTTTGGAGCCTTATCAAAAGAAGCAAAAACTGCTTTAGCAATAGGAACTAAAAATGTAAAAACGGCAATATGTAGTGGTGAAGGTGGTATATTACCAGAAGAATTTGAGAACGCTTATCAATATATTTTTGAATATGTTCCAAATAAATACAGTGTTACTGATGAAAATCTAAAAAAGGTAAGCGCAATAGAAATAAAAATAGGCCAAGGAACTAAACCTGGTATGGGAGGACACTTGCCAGGTGAAAAAGTAACAGAAGAAATAGCAGAAATAAGAAATAAAAAAGTAGGAGAAGACATAATTAGTCCATCCAAATTTAAAGAAATTAAAACAAAGGAAGATTTGAAAAAATTAGTAGATCAATTAAGAGAAAAATCAGAAGGAAGACCAATTGGTATAAAATTAGCAGCAGGACATATAGAAGAAGACTTGGAATTTGCTTGCTATGCCAAACCAGATTTTATCACATTAGATGGTAGGGGTGGTTCAACAGGTGCTAGTCCAAAAATAATTAAAGATTCAACTACTATACCTACGATATTTGCACTTTATAGAGCAAGAAAATATTTGAATGAACATAAAGAAGATATTTCGCTTATTATTACAGGTGGTCTAAGAACTTCAGGGGATTTTGCAAAAGCAATAGCGATGGGTGCAGATGCGATTGCTATTGGAAGTGCGGCAATGATGGCAATTGCTTGTCAACAATATAGAATATGTAACAAAGGTATGTGTCCAGTTGGTATTGGAACACAGGATTTAGAATTAAGAAAAAGATTACATATTGAACAAAGCAGTAAACGATTAGAAAATTATTTAAATGTAGTAAATGATGAGTTAAAAACTTTTGCCAGAATAACAGGAAATAATAATATTCACAATTTAAGTAATTATGACATTGTAACAACAAATAGTGAAATTTCAAAAAATACAAATATTATCCATGTGTAAAGTACAAAAAAACTATATATAATTATCTTGAAATTATTTTAATTTCAAGATTTTTTGTATAATAGGGAAATTATTTTAAGTTTTGCTTCATTAAGTAATACCTTATTATTATAATTTACGACTATATAAAATATATATTTAATAGGGTGGTATAATGAATAAATATTCTTGTATTCTTATTTTGTTTTTAATTATATGTTTTATATTTTTTGGATTTTATAAAACAGCAGCAGTTAATAGTGAATTAGAGTTAATAGGAAAGGTAATTTATATAGATGCTGGCCATGGAGGTACTGATCCGGGTGCTATGTATGGTAAAATTATTGAGTCTGATATAAATTTATCTATTGCTAAAAAGTTAAAGGATAGTCTTATAAGCAAAGGCGCTATTGTTTATATGACTCGTGAATATGATAATGATTTGTCATATCCAAATTCTACTTTAAGAAAAAGAAGTGATTTAATAAATAGAGCAAAAATGATTGATAAAACAAACTCTGATATGTATATTTCAATACATCTTAACGCTTCTCCTGACTCATCATGGAAAGGCGCACAAGTATTTTATGATGATGTAAATATTAAAAATAAGGAACTTGCTTTAGTTATACAAAAACAATTTAAAAAAGATCTAAAAACAACACGTGAAATAAAAGAGATAAAAGACCTGTATATGTATAAAAATACAAAGACACTAGGTGTATTAGTAGAAGTAGGGTTCCTTTCTAATGCCAATGAAAGATATTTACTACAAACAGAAAAATATCAAGAAAAAATTTCTAAATCTTTAACAAACGCTATTGTCAATTACTATAAGGGTTTATAACTTATACAGTTAAAATTAATAAAAAAAATAATGCTTTTTTAACCTCCACATGTTATAATAGAATGGTAAAAGTATTTGGAGGTGTATCATGAACTTAGATTTAGTTTTTGATATTATAAAAAAATTAGTAGATGTAAGTTTAGTATGGCTATTTTTCTACTATATACTTAAAAGTTTAAGAAATAATGTAAAAATGGTACTTTTATTTAAAGGTATTGCTTTCATTATAATAATAAAGATATTTAGTGATATATTAGGTCTTAGTACAATTGGATCTTTACTTGAGTATGTAATAATGTGGGGACCACTTGCACTTATAATAATATTTCAACCAGAAATCAGAAATGTGCTTGAACAACTAGGAAGAAGCCAATTATTAGGTAGACATAAAATCCTTACAATGGATGAACGTGAAAAACTAGTATATGAGATTATTCAATCAATTGAATACTTGAAAAAATCTAGAATAGGTGCACTTATGGTTATTGAAAGAGATGTAAGTTTAAATGATTACATTGAAAGAAGTAGAAAAATATATGCTGATATCTCAAGTGAGCTTCTTATATCTATATTTTTTCCGAATAACCCACTTCACGATGGTGGTGTAATTATACAAGGTGATAAAATAACTAGCGCATGTGCAGTATTCCCAACAAGTGGTAATATGAAAATAAGTCGTAGATTGGGTACTAGACATAGAGCAGGTCTTGGTATCAGTGAAGAATCAGATGCAATAGCAATTATCGTATCCGAAGAAACAGGACGAGTATCCATTGCCATAAATGGAGAACTTAGTTATAATCTTTCTATTGATGATGCTAGAATGTTACTTATTGAAGAATTAAGTCCTAAGAAAGACATATTTGAAGAAGATATGTATATGGCAGAAGGAACTGGGGAATTAGAAGAAAAGGAAGATAGTAATAATGAAAAAAATATTTAGAGCAATTGGAAATTTTTTCCTAACTATATTTAAATTTATTGATCGTAAAATAGTAACCCCGATAACAAAAAAGATTTTATGGTTATATGATAAAATATCTAGTAATAGCAAGATAGTAGAGCGTTGGCTTACTAAAAAGACAACATTGGTATTTATATCTCTTGTAATAGCGTTAATATTCTTCTTTGTTGTAGACATTAAATCCACATCATTAGTAGGAACAACATCAGAATTTTTATCAAAACAAAAAGTAACAACTATTTATAATGAAGAGGCTTATGTGGTTGAAGGATTACCAGAAACGGCAGATATTACATTAATAGGAAGAAGTTCAGACCTTTATTTAGCAAAACAACTTAATGTTAATGAAATTACACTAGATTTAACTGGACTTACTCCAGGTACACATACTGTACCATTAAAATATACACAATCGTTATCTTCAATAACATATAGACTAGATCCATCAAATGCAACAGTTGTTATATATCCAAAAGTATCTGAAACTAGAACAATTTCTTATGATGTTCTTAATGCAGATAAAATAGATACAAAGTTATATGTTGATAGTGTAACTTTAGACAAAGATGAAGTCATAATAAAAAGTAATGAAGAAACCTTAAAAAAAGTAGCAATTGTAAAAGCATTAGTTGATTTAGATAAAATTACTGCAAAAGTTGGTGATATAACATTAGAGAATATACCATTAGTCGCATATGATAAAGACGGAAAAGTTGTAGATGTAGAAATAGTTCCTGGAAAGGTAAATGCAACAATAAAAATAGTTTCACCAAGTAAAACTGTAAAAGTAGAACTTATACCTGATGGTAGCGTTAATGATAAATATGCAATATACTCTATGACATCATCTGTTGACAATGTTACTATTTATGGAACAGAAGAAACTTTATCAAAAATAAATTCAATCGCTGTTTATGTACCAGTTGCTGGTCTAGAGAGTGATAAAGAGTTTATAGTAAGTATTAAAAAACCAGCGGGCGTTAGATATATAAGTCAAAGTAATGCTACTGTTAATGTTAAACTTGATACAGGTATTACAACAGACATAAAAGGTATTAAAATATCTCCTATTAACTTGGCTAGTGGTTTAAAAGTACAAGGAGTATCAGAATCAGATACAGTTACAGATGTAATCATAAGAGGTGTTAAATCAGTTACAGAAACTATTAAAGCATCTGACATTCAAGCAAATATAGACTTATCAGGCTATGATGTTGGAGAACATGAAGTTGATGTAGTTGTCTCAGGAAATGATACAAGAGTTTCATATACAGCAAGAACAAAAAAAGTAAAAGTAAGAATAACAAGATAGATAAAAAAATCTTTCCCCTTTATTAGGAAAGATTTTTTATATTAATCAAATTCAAAATGTCTAAACAATAAACCTATTGATACTAGTCCAGCGATTGCAATTATAACGTACACAACATTAGAGATTATAGAGTCTATACCAAATATTGCAGTTACAAGATTGAAATCAAATAGACCTACTAAACCCCAGTTTAATGCTCCAATTATTATTAATGCTAAACATATCTTATAAAGCGTTTCCATAAATATCCTCCTTTAATATTATTACACTATATATAATTTACCAAATTTTTATTTTTATTCACGAATATTTAATAATTATATTAATATAATTTAATTGAAAATAAATAATGGGGTGAAAAATGAAAAAAGTATTAATATTAAGTATGCTGTTATGTACGATGTTTGTTTTGGGATGTTCAAAAAACACCTCAAAATCAGTTTTAAGTAATTTTGAAAAAAAGGTTAGTAAAGCAAATAGTTACACTTTATCTGGAATACTAGAAATAATAAATAATGAAGATAGTTATAAATATGATGTAAACGTATCATATAAAGAAAATGATATGTATAGAGTTAGTTTAAAGAATCAAGCAAATGATCATGAACAACTTATTTTAAAAAATGAAGAAGGAGTATATGTATTAACACCATCTTTAAATAAAAGTTTTAAATTTCAAAGTGAATGGCCAAATAACAATTCTCAAACATATTTATTAGCGTCTTTATTAGATGATATAACTAATGATAACAAAAGAACTTTTGAGGAAAAAAATGGTGAATATATCTATACTTCAACAGTAAACTATCCTAATAATAGAAAATTAGTAAATCAAAAAGTATATTTTAATAGTGATAACCTACCAACAAAGGTAGAAGTAATGGACTCTAATGGAATAGTAATGGTAAGAATGAATTTTTCTAGTATAGATATAAATTCAAACATTGATAATAAAATATTTACTTTAAATGATAATATGAATGTAAATCCAAATACAAACACTACTATTTCCAATAAAATAGATTCAATTGTATATCCAGTATTCATGCCAGAAAATACTTATCTTTCAAGCAAAGATGTAGTTGCTAAATCAAATGGCGAAAGAGTAATATTGACATTCTCTGGAGATAATCCATTTATTCTAGTAGAAGAAACTGCAACAATAGAAGACGAATTTTCTGTTATACCTATGTATGGAGAACCAGATATTCTTATTGATACAGTAGGTGCAATATCTGATAGTTCAGTTACATGGGTTAGCAATGGAGTAGAATACTATTTAGCATCTGATGTTATGAGTAGTGCTACATTATTAGAAGTTGCCAAATCATTAAGTGTATTACCTGTAAGTGGAAAATAGAGAAAAATCTATTTTCTTTTTTTTATATATGTGATAAAATCTAATCAGGTGGTAATAATGTCTAACATGAGAAAAACTATAGTAAAAAATAGAAATAGCATTGATAACAATATAAATTCAAACAATTCTAACACAGTTAAAATTACTTTAATTGTAGGACTAATAATGATATTATTAGCATATGGAACTTCGGCTTTAATATACCATTTTACTAAACAACCATCTACTATTACTGATGTAAAACAGTATAATATAAATTCATCTTTAGTATTTGATATGGAAGAAGATGAATATTATGTGTTATTCTATGACAAAACTGGAACAGATGCGATAGTATTAAATGCACTAGCAGATAGATATAGAAAGTCAAATAAAAAAACACTATATACAGTAGATTTAAGTAAAGAGTATAACAAATCAATAATAAGTGATACACCAAACCAAAAAGCATCAAATAGCCAAGAACTAAAAATATCAAGTTCTACACTTTTAAAAATAAAAGATGGTAAGAATAATGGATACTATGAAAATGTATTGTTAATAGAAAGTGAATTGAATTAATTGGAGGACTTAAGATGAAAGAAGAAATAAAAACAACAAAAACTAAATTAAAAAACACTAAACCAAAAACTAGCAGTGCAAAAAAGAAAACAACTACAAAAACAAATACTGCAAAAACAACAAAAACTACACCAAAAAGTAGTACAGCAGCAAAACGACAAACAACTGCAAAAGTAAGTATGCCAAAGAAAGAAAAAAGTGATATAGAAGTTAAAACTACTAACAGTAAAAAAACTGATGATAATGTAAAATCAAGCAATAAAACTAATAATACAAATGAAACTTTAAGAATGATAATTGTAGGAGCAATTTTATTAGTTTTAGTTGGTATTACATTTATAATAGGAATTACTAGAAATATTAATAAATCTAGATATCAAAAACATACTGGAATTAACCAAATATCAGTATCAGAATATATGAAAATAATTAATGAACAAGATACTAGTTTAATATATATAGCGCGTCCTACTTGTAGTTATTGCCAAATGTTTGAACCAGTATTAACAAGTGTATTAGAAAAATATAAAATAGGTGTTGAATATATAGATATATCAGCAATTTCAGCACAAGAAGAGTGGGATAAATTCTATAATTCAAACGAATTCTTATCAAGTGGTGAATGGGGAACACCAACATTATTAATATATAAAGATAAAAAAATACTTGATATAAATTCTGGATATGTTGAAGAAGAAGATTTAGTTAAATTCTTAAAAGAGAATAAGTTAATAGGTGACTAATGAGTAAGGTTTATGAGTTTGCTTCTAAATTTAAAAAAAAGTACCCATCTACAGTTGCTTGGAGAATAAAAAGCCATAGTAAAGTTATAGAAAGATTTTTAAATCCTAATGAAGAAGTTATATATGCTTTTTGTGGTCAAAAAAACGATAATAATTTAGATTTATTTTCAACCTATGTAGTAGCACTTACTAATAAACGTATTTTACTAGCACAAAAACGTGTATTATGGGGATATAGTTATTATACTATAACTCCAGATATGTATAATGATATGCAAGTTTTTGGAAGCATGATATGGGGAAAAATATATATAGATACAGTAAAAGAATTAGTAATTGTATCTAATATTTCTAAACGAGGATTAAGTGAAGTAGAAACTGTAATATCAGAATATATGATGAAAATGAAGAAAAGATTTGTTACAAAGAAACAAGAAGATATTAAAGAATAATAATATCTTCTTTTTGTTATATTTGATTTACAAAAAAGCAATATTATAATATAATAAATGAAAATTTTCGTAGGAATGGGTGTTTTAAATGGAATTTGATATTAGAGATAAAATACTTTATGGATTTAAGGAAGGTATTAGAGAAAGAAGAATTGTAATTCCAGATGGAGTAGAAGAAATAGCATATGAGGCATTTGAAGAATGTATGGAATTAGAAGAAGTAATAATGCCAGATAGCATAAAAGTAATAGGTAGTGGAGCATTTTACAATTGCCAAAGATTAAGAAATGTAACAATGTCAGAAAATTTAGTAGAAATAGGAGAACGAGCATTTTTGGATTGTGAATATTTGGAAAATATATTTCTAAAAAATAATGTAAAAATAATAGACGAATATGCATTTGCTGGTTGTGATTGCTTGACAAATGTAATAATGTCAGAGGGAGTGGAAAAAATAGAACCTAATGCATTTGCATATTGTAAGAAACTAAATAGTATAAACATTCCAAATAGTGTAGAAAAAATAGGATATCATGCATTTCGATCATGTGAAAACTTAAAGAGTGTACAACTACCAAGAAACTTAAAAAAAATAGCGAGAAATTCATTTTACAGGTGCTATAAATTAGAAAAAATACAATTACCAACGGGTCTAAATAGGCTAGATATAAACCTGTTTAGTACACATGGTTTTCTTCTTTCCAATCCCACTTATGATAGTGATAGATTTAGTAGTTTAAAATGGATAACAGCTGAAGAAGGCGTATTTGAAAATTTAGATGATTATTCAAAGTATATATCACTTCCTAGTTGCATTAAGAATTATTATGATGGTAAAATTCACTATAGAGAGGAAGATATAAAAGCATTTAAAGACTTCTTAAAAAAATATAAAATGAAATACTTAAAATTATATCTAAAAAAAGAGAAAACAATATATTCTCAACAATTGTTTCATTTTACAGAACTATTCAGGTTTGCACTATATGATGCGGCTATTATTCCATATAAATACGTCCGTCACTTAGTTGATATAATTGATGATGTAGGGATAAGACATATGTTATTACAATATATAAATCAAAAGGCTGAATTTGATGTAGAGTTAGATAGATTCGATATAGGCGAGTTTGGGGATGAAGATTCAAAAAAACATAAACATTAAAATTAACACTATTACCTCAATTACATAAAATGTGTTGAGGAGTGATTTTAATGTATAGTTTATATATTGTTCAAGAAGGTGACACACTAGATTCAATTGCAAGAAAAACGGGTGTTAGTTCAAATGTAATAGCAAATATTAATAGTCTAGAGCCACTTTATACGCCACAAGCAGGAGATAAACTTGTAATACCTATACAAAATACATCGATTTTTGAAAGATATGAAATAAAAAAAGGAGACAGTCTATATAAAATTGCACAACTATATAATACAACAGTAGATACTTTAGCAAAAATAAATGGGTTATCAAGTGATGATTATATTTACCCAGGAAATATACTTTTAGTACCAAGAAAAGGAATAAAGATATATGTAACAGAAGAAGGAGATACAATAAGTAAAATAAGTAAAAAAGTAAATGTTCCCGCTGGTCAATTATTAAACCAGAATCCTAATGTTACATTGGCTGAAGATCAAATGATAATATATTATTAAAAAAACAAGAATCAGATTGATGTTTTATCAACTATTCTTGTTTTTCTTTTACAAATATTTCTAAATTATCTTTATTTTTCTTAGTAGTTATAGTGTATGATTTTTCGCCTATATCAAATGTAATTGCACTATCATAAGCATTGTGATTGATCATTAATGCAACAGTTGAATTGACATCTATTTTTTCTAAACTAATATCATTATCAACTGTAGTAACTTTAAAATTACTTAATTCTTTATTGTTTTTAATAACTATATATGAATCTATTTGTTCATTAATATTATATAATATATCACCATCTTGATAATTGTAATTCCTTGTAAATTCTACTATGAAGTCTTTATCTTCTTTTTTAGGTGAGAAAAATTCTATATATTTATCTTTAAATAAAATAATTAAAACAATTCCTAGTGTTAATAATATAATAGGTTTTATAAAAGGCTTAACTTTTTTCATAAATACTTTTCTCCTTATATATAAATTATATACTATAATTACCAAAATTGAAAGATTTTACTAAATTAGAGTATGCACATGATAATTTTTATGTTATAATTAGGTAGAATAAGAGGAGGATGGCTATATGGAAGAGACAACTAATCAAATAATAAGGGTTATAGACGAAAACGGTGTTGAAAAGGATGCTGAAGTTTTAACTGTATTTGAAGTTACTGCAACAGGTAAAAACTACTGTATATACTCTGTTAAAAAAGACAACAGTGAAGATGTGAATGTTTTAGCGTCATTAATTGAAAAAGATGAAGAAGGTTTTGACATACTTAAAGATATAACTGACCCTGAAGAGAAAAAAGTAATATATGATATAGTTTCTGAAATTGTAAGTAATGCTAGTACACCAGTTTAATTAGGGAGTGGATAGAATGAACGAAATTTATGTGAACGGAAATAAAATAGAATTGCCTACATCAGATAGCATTTCTATTAAAGATATAAAAGGAATGGATTTATCATATAAACCATCTGTTTTAACATTTAAAAATGTAATAGCAACCTGTGATAATGGCACTTTATACTATATAAGAAACATATTTAAAACTTTAGAGAGCAAGATTGTATCAAGTAAGGGTGCAGAAAGGTTAGCATATATAACAATGCATAAAAAACTTTTAGAAAAAGTTGCTAGTTATACTTTAATAAAGAAAGAAACTAGTTACTTAGATGGTTTAGATATAGAATCATTTTCAGAACCAGAAATACACCAAATGGAAGAAGAATTTGATATATCTATAGAGAAGAGCGAACAAACGGGGATTGAAGAACAGCATTTTACAACACTTGAAGAAGACGAGCAGTCTGTTTTTGAAACATCGAGCGATAATAGTGTTATAGATGTAGATTATAGAGAAGCGGGTAAAGAAGATACATTTGTTGATTTTAAAAAAGACCCATCACAAGACAGCGTATCTTTTAATGAGGTAAAACCACAAGAAAATATAGAACCTGAAGAAAAGAGAAGTTTACTTGAAAGACTACAACAAATAAATAGCGAAGGAAGAATTTTTACAGATGAATCTAGAATAACAGATAGTACACTAAATATAAATAACGCTATTAGTCTTGGAAAACTAAACTTAGGCACTATAAATACTGAACCTTCAAAACAACAAAAAGTTAATATCCAAAATAGCAAAATACTAGAAATGGGTAAAACAAAATATGAAACTCTAAAAAATGCATGTTCATCATTTAATAAAAAATTAGAATCAGAAACCATTAAAGAACCAGAAACATCATATAAAATAAAATCAGGATTAATATGTAGATATAATCAAATAAGCAGAATAGATATTGAAAATTGTACTATTGCAGAAATGGCAAAAGAACTTTCTAGAGATATAAGCACTGGTGCAAGAAATATTTTTGCAAGATCAAAAAATAATACTTCAACAGCAAGCCAAAAATTTAAAAAACAACTACTCGAATTAAAAGAACGCTTAATTAGTGAAAGTTCTATTGGCCCCGTTGAAGAAGCGGAAACCGCAAAGGTAATGTAAAAACTAATATATTTTAAGTTTAAAAGAGGTTTAAATTTAAACTTCTTTTTTTGTATTCTAATTAGATATAAAATTAAATTAAATAAATAAAATTAAATAGGTGGTTAAAAGTGTTCGGTAGAATAACTATATTTTTAATAGGATTTGGATTTATGGTAATCGGATTTGCAGATATAATTATGTATTCTAATTTAATGACTATTGGGTATAATTTTACCGAATATGTCCATTTTATTATTAGTAAGTTTGAATGTTGGTACAGTATAATTGGTTTATTTATAATAATTCTTACAATTTATATTCCAAGGAGGAAAGAAAATGAATAATATTTATGATATTTTACTTAACTTTAATAAGGAAAAGGCGTATCAATTTTATGAGTGGAATGATTCAGATAACATAATCCATATAAAAAAAATACCTGTATTAAAAGTAACAGACGAACAAATGATGATGGTAATTAAAAATACTATAAAGATTAGTAATGATGTTATATCTAAAATATATAATAAAACAGAAGAATTTAGTAAAAAGAAACTTGTTAATATTCCATATGCAGTAATTATTGGAAATTCTAAAGAATGTTATGCCTTTAGATTTAACAAATATGGCGAAGAACTAGGAAGAAGTAACTTAGTATTAGATGAAAAAGAAGAGGTACTTGAAATCATAAAACAATTAAAACTAGAGGAAATTAGTATAAGTCCATTAAAACCAATAACCTCTTGTGATATTGGTACTAGATTTGAGATGACTAATAAAAGGCACATAAGAAATGAAATACAAAAGATATACAACTTAGATGATATAAGTAAATTAAAATATATATATTATGAAGTATTTGGAAAATGTGAGTCTAATAAATCCCTAATGTATAATAATTTAATTAATGAAATAAACGGTGATTGGGGAGAAAAACATGAGCAACTATTTGAATTATTTAAAATTTTAAATGTAAAGAAGCAACTATAATTATATAAACTATTTTTAAAAATATATCAATAATGGTATAATCGTATTAGATTGTATGTATATTTAAAAGTAAAATTATACTAAAACAATTCTAAAAGTTTCTAAATTGTGGTATATTTATAATAGTGAGGCGATAATATGGCAGATGAACAAATTAAAAAAGAAAATAATGAAGAAAAACAAATAGAACTTACAAATATAGAAGATAATAAAAATATTAAAGAAGAAAAAATAAGTAAAAGTAATATTGTTATAGAAAAAAACTTTAGAATATTAGAAGTTATAATAATATCTATAATAATGTTAGTGCTTGGTCTTTTTGTTGGAAGCATGTTTTTAAAGCAAAAAGTATCTAGTATATATAATACTTCTAATAAACATTTAGAGGAGTTTTTATCAACACTAAATACTATAAAAGAAAGATCATATTCTAATATTACAGAAGAAGAACTGTTTAACTCTGCTATTAAAGGTATGATTACATCATTAGGAGATAATTATGCTGATTATTTTAATACAAATGAAACAGATAACTTTAATATAAAAATGCAAGGTTCTTATGTTGGAGTTGGATGTGAAATATCAACTACAATAGATGGACAGATTTTAATAATGAATGTGTATGATAATACACCTGCAAGTGAGTCAGGATTACAAGCAGGAGATATTGTGCTAGAAATAGATGGTATGTCTGCAAAAGGGTGGACTAGCGACCAATTATCTAACTATATTAGAACAGGTGGTAAAATTGGTACAACTGTTTCTATAAAAGTAAATAGAGATGGCAAAGAGGTAATATTACCTTTAAAAAGAGGCTATGTTACATTAACCTCTGCATATGGTTATACTATTGAAAGAGATGGAAAAACAATAGGATATATAAAAATGGATTTATTCGCACTTAACACATACACTCAATTTAAAAAAGTATTAACTGATTTAGAAAGTAAACAAATAGACTCATTAATAATTGATGTAAGAGATAACTCAGGTGGATATTTAAGTGTTGCAACTTCTATAATCTCATTATTCTTACCTACTAATAAAGTAATATATCAATTACAGGACAAACAACATACACAAAAAGTATACTCTCAATCAAAAGAAAAAAGAGACTACAAAATAGCAGTATTAGTAAATGAAAACAGTGCATCAGCATCAGAAATACTAGCAGCAGCATTAAAAGAAAGTTATGGTGCTACTATTGTTGGTAAAACAACATATGGAAAAGGTACAGTTCAAGAGACTAATCAACTATCTAATGGAAATATGATAAAATACACTATACAAAACTGGTTAACACCTAATGGAACATGGATAGAGAAAAAAGGATATAAACCTGATATCCTTGTAGAAGCAGAAGAAGCAATATTAGATAGAGCAATAGAAATATTAGCAGAATAGAAATAACAATTTCTGTTCTTTTTTTAATATTTAAGATTTACTATAACAATTAATAAAATTTTTAACAAAAATCCTAACAAATACTTTAAATTGCTTATTTTGACTTTTAATATTTTTATGATAGAATGTATTTGTTATTTATTTGAAGGTGTAATTTTATGGATATAAATGTAATAGAACTAGCATACTTAGGTGATGCCTTTTATGAACTTAAGGTAAGGGAATATTTAATAAAGAAAGGCATAAGAAAAGTAGATAATTTACAAAAATCAAGTGTTAATTATGTGAGTGCTAAAGCACAAGCAAATATACTAAAATGCATTATGGATAACTTAACCCCTAAAGAGATAGATATTATTCATAGAGCAAGAAATTATAAAAGAAATACACATCCTAAAAATACAGATATACTTACATATAAACACTCTACTGCTTTTGAGGCACTAATTGGGTACTTATATATAAATAATAATGTAGATAGAATAGATGATTTATTAAAAGATATATGGAGGAATTAATATGTACGTTTGTGGTAGAAATGTAGTAAGAGAATTAATTAAAAATAATACAAAAATATATAAGATATTTACATACAATAAATTTGGCGATAACAATTTATTAAATGAAGTTAAAAATGCTAATATACCAGTTAAGTATATAGAAAAATATAAACTTGATAATATAATAGAAAATAATCAGGGAATAATTGCAGATATAGATGATTACAAATATTATACTTTAAATGAGATTTTATCTGAAAACCCATTTTATGTAATGTTAGATCACATAACAGACCCTCATAATTTTGGGGCTATTATAAGAACATGTGAAGCAGCAGGAGTAGATGCGATTATAATACCTAAAGATAGAAGTGTTGAGGTAAATTCTACTGTTATGAAAACAAGTGTAGGTACACTAGATAAAATCAAAATATGTATGGTTAATAACTTAAATGAAACTATAAAAAAATTAAAAAATAATGGGATTTGGATAGTAGGGACCGACATGATTGGTACTGATTATAAGAAAATAGATGCCAATATGCCAATTTGCTTAATAATTGGAAACGAAGGAGATGGAATCTCTAAACTAGTTAAAGAAAATTGTGATTATATGGCAACTATACCAATGAAGGGGGAAGTTAACTCACTAAATGCTTCTGTTGCAGCAGGTATAATAATATTTGAAATAAGTACTAATAGGGGGTTATAAATGGGTAAATATGAATACAATGATTATGAATTACTAGATTATATACAAGAAAGCAATGAAGATGCAACAGAGATTTTATATGACAAGTATAAACATATAATTGAATCTATTGCAAAAAGTAAATTAAATAATAATATAGGATTAGAATTTAATGACTTAGTTCAAGAAGGAATGATTGGATTTAGTGAGGCAATAAGAGATTATAAAAATCAAAAGGATGTAACCTTTTATACATTCGCATCCCTTTGTATAGAAAGACAAATATTAACAGCAATAAAAAAGGCAACTAGAGATAAACATAAACTATTAAATGATTCAATATCACTTGACTACACATACAATGAAGACTCCAATCTTTATGATAATATAAGCGATGATAATCAACCTACTCCAGAAGATAAAATAATAGAAATGGAAGAAGAAAAACAATTATATAAAATCATAGTTGATAAGTTAAGCACATTTGAAAAACAAGTATTTGATTTGAAAATTAAAAATTACTCATACAAAGAAATAAGCGCATCGCTAAATGTAGATACTAAAAAAATAGATAATGCAATCCAAAGAATAAAACAAAAGGCAACTACTGCATTATCTAACAAATTAAATTAATCATTATAGAATTTATATAAAAATTATTTATAAATAAAGTTGGATAAGTCTTTTTTCACTAATAAACAATATAATATAACAGATGAATTTATTTATTAAAAATCACTTATAATTATTGACAATAATTGGGTGTTATGGTACTATTTAGTTGTAAACACTTGACTTGTGTTTTTATTTTGGAAAAGAAGGTTGAGATATGAAAAAAATCAAAGCATTTATTGCAGGAGTTGGCAAGGAAGCAAAACGCATTAAATGGCCGACAAAAAAAGAAATGGTAAAATATACTGGTGCCACTTTAGCGCTTGTGATATTATTTGCTGGTTTATTTTCATTATTAGATATACTTTTCTATTTCCTAGGAATAATATAGGTGACGATTATGGATAAACAATGGTATGTAGTTAATACAATAACAGGGCATGAATATAAGGTTAAGGAAAAACTAACGATGCGTGTTGAATCTATGGGATTACAAAACAGTATCTTTAGAGTAATTGTTCCTGAACAAAAAGAAGTCGTAGTTAAAAATGGAGCCAAAAAGGAACAGGTTAAAAAAATGTTCCCTGGATACGTTTTAATTGAGATGGTAATGTCCGATGATGCATGGTATATCGTTAGAAATACACAAGGTGTTACAGGATTCATTGGTTCTTCTGGTAAAGGTGCTAAACCTATTCCATTAAAGCCAAGTGAAGTAGACCATATATTAAACAATATGGGAATGAGCCGTATAGAATTAGCTAATGATCTTAAAATTGGAGATCATGTTAGAATTATAGAAGGTCCATTTAAGTCAATGGTTGGAGTTGTTCAAGAAATCGATTTGAAGACACAAAAACTAACAGTATCGCTAGATTTGTTTGGACAAGAAACCGCAGTCGATGCAGAACTTGCTGAGATTGAAAAAATTAATTAGACATTTATATTATTTATATATAGATGAATATAATGCATTGGGGTAAAAATACAAAGTATGATTATATCAATAAAATTATAAGGAGATGAGTTAAATGGCAAAACAAGTAACAAAAGAAATTAAATTACAAATTCCTGCCGGTAAAGCAACACCTGCTCCACCAGTTGGTACAGTATTAGGACCTGCTGGTATAAACTTGCAAGAATTTTGTACAAAATATAATGATGCAACTAGAGATAAAATGGGTGACATCTTACCAGTATTGATTACTATATATGATGATCGTTCATTTGATTTCGTTCTAAAAACTCCACCAACTGGATTCTTACTTAAAAAATATGCTAAGATTAATAAAGGTGGAAGCAAAGGTTCAACTGAAACAGTTGCAACAATTACTAAACAACAATTAAAAGAAATAGCAGAAATTAAATTACCTGATTTAAATGCTTATACTATAGAACAAGCAATGAAGATTGTTGAAGGTACAGCACGTAATATGGGTATAAAAGTAGAAGAATAATAATCATATAACATCTATGTGGGAGGATTACCCCGTTTGCACCACATAAGGAGGAATAAAATAAATGAAAAAAGGAAAGAAACATTTAGAAGCATTAAGCAAAGTTGAAAAGAATAAAGCATATTCTTTAAACGAGGCTGTAAAATTAGTAAAAGAAACTTCTTATACTAAATTTGATGCATCTGTTGAAATAGCTATGAATCTTAATCTTGATACTAAAAAAGTAGATCAACAATTAAGAGGAGCAGTAGTACTTCCAAATGGTACTGGTAAAACAAAAAGAATATTAGTACTTACTAAAGGAGATAATGCTAAAATAGCACGTGAAGCAGGAGCAGATTATGTTGGAGATATGGACATGATTGAAAAAATCGAAAAGGAAAATTGGTTCGAATTTGATTGTTTAATCGCGACTCCTGATATGATGCCTGCATTAGGTAAAATTGGTAAGGTTTTAGGACCTCGTGGATTAATGCCTAACCCTAAAACAGGAACAGTAACAACTGATGTTAAAAAGGCTGTTGAAGATGTTTTAAAAGGTCGTGTAGAATATCGTACTGATAGTTTTGGTAATATACATGCACTTGTTGGAAAAACATCATTTGATGAGGCTAAATTAGCAGAAAACATTAAATATTTTGTAGGAGTAATAGTTAAATCTAAACCTGCAACTGCTAAAGGAAATTATATTAAAAATATTTCTATTTCATCAACAATGGGTCCTGGAATAAAATTAGATACAAATTCTTTTGACAATTAAAAGAATTGTGATATAATAAATAAAAAAGCAAGTACCATAGACAGTAGGTGATGTAAAAGTCTTAATATCCTACCGAGGAACTTAAAGAATATCTTTAGTCTTCGCACGTCTTTGCGAAGCCTTTTTTATAAAATTATAAAAGGAGGAAAATATGGCAAGTGAAAAAATCCTTAATGGCAAAAAAGAAATAGTTGCTGAAATAAAGGAAAACATTGAAAAGTCTAAAAATGGTTCTGTAGTATTTGTTAAATACCAAGGATTACCAGTTAGTGTTTTAGGCGAAATCAGAAGAAAACTTAAAGAGTCATCATCTGATATTAAAGTATACAAAAATACTTTAACAAGAATAGCACTTAAAGACATGGGAATTGCCCTAGATGAAGAAACTATTAATGGCCCAATTGCTATGTGTTATTCAACTGATATAGTATCACCTATTAAGGTTATTGCTGACTATGCTAAGGATCATCCAGAACTACAGATGCAAATCGGTATAGTAGATGGTGAAATATCAGAAAAAGAAAAATTACAAAAATTAGCAACAATACCATCAAGAGATACATTGTTAACTATGTTAGCAGGTGGAATGATTGATATAGTAAGAGATTTATCTATATGCTTAGATATGTATTCTAAACAAAAAGAAGAAAATTAAAAAAATAAATTAGGAGGAATTTAAAAATGGCAAAATTAACAAAAGAAAGTTTTATTGAAAGTCTAAAAGAAATGTCTTTACTAGAAATCAAAGAACTAGTAGACGCTATGAAAGAAGAATTTGGTGTTGACCCAAGTGCACTTGCAGTAGCAGCACCTGCAGCAGCAGGAGCAACTGAAGCAGCAGGAGCAACAGAAAAAGATGTAGTTTTAGCATCTGCTGGTGCTAACAAAGTTGCAGTTATCAAAATAATTAAGGAAATCACTGGATTAGGATTAGTTGAAGCAAAAGGAATCGCTGATAACGGTGGAGTAATCAAAGAAAAAGTAGCAGCTGATGAAGCAGAGGCTCTAAAGAAACAATTAGAAGAAGCAGGAGCAACTGTAGAATTAAAATAATTTCTATAATAGAAATTCTAAGGGTAGATAATAATCTGCTCTTTTTATTTTGTAAATTTATGGTAAACTTTTAAAAAAGTATTTGCATTTTTTCTCTATTTAATATACAATAAAATTGTAATAATAAGCTTGAAAGGAGTTAAAGTATGAATATTACAAAAGTAGATGTACATAAAGTTGAAAAAGAAGGATCTCGTATGAAAGGTGTTGCTTCAGTTTTAATAGATGATTGTTTAGCAATTCATGATATTAGAATAATTGAAGGTGACGAGGGCTTATTTATTGCTATGCCTAGTCGTAAGACAAATGATGATAAATATAAAGATATTGTTCATCCAATAAATAAAGAAACACGTAAAATGTTTGAAGATAAAATCTTTGAAGCATATAACGAGGCTGAATAAGCCTTTTTTATTTTATATAAATACTTTTTATTGCATTTATCACTCAAACTGTGATATAATATCTTGGTTGAATTTTGAGGTGTGAAATGAAAATACGAAATATAGCAATAATAGCCCATGTCGATCATGGAAAAACTACATTAGTAGATCAATTATTAAAAAAGTCTAATACATTTAGAGAAAATGAACAAGTTGCAGAAAGAGTAATGGATTCAAATGACATTGAAAGAGAAAGAGGAATAACTATACTTGCAAAAACAACTGCAATAAACTATAAAGATTATAGGATTAATATAGTAGATACCCCAGGGCATGCAGATTTTGGTGGAGAAGTAGAACGTATTATGAAAATGGTAGATGGAGTTTTACTTGTAGTTGATGCTTATGAAGGTGCAATGCCACAAACTAGATTTGTACTAAAAAAAGCAATAGAACAAAATATTAAACCTATAGTAGTAATAAATAAAGTAGATAAACCTAGTACTAGAATAAAAGAAGTATTAGACGAAATATTAGAACTATTTATTGAATTAGGTGCAAATGATGAACAATTAGATTATAAAGTAGTATATGCTTCTGGATTAAATGGTACAGTAAGTATGACTGATGATTTATCTACACAAAGTCCTGATTTTGACCCATTATTTGATTTAATTATAGACGAAATTCCTGGACCAAATAGTACAGTTGATAAACCATTACAATTCCAACCTTCATTACTAGATTACAACGATTATGTAGGAAGAATTGGTATAGGAAAGTTACATAATGGTACAATAAAAGTAAACGAAATGGTTTCATGTGTAAGATTAGATGGTTCAATCAAACAATTTAGAATACAAAAATTATTTGGATTTCTGGGCTTAAAAAGAGTGGAAGTAGAATCTGCTAGTGCTGGAGACATAGTAGCAATCGCAGGACTTCCAGATTTATCTGTTGGTGAAACTGTTTGTGAAGTTGGTAAAGAAGAAGCATTACCAATACTTAGAATTGATGAACCGACTCTACAAATGACATTCCAAGTAAACAATAGTCCATTTGTAGGAAAAGAAGGAAAACTAATCACTGCAAGAAAAATAGAAGAGAGATTACTAAAAGAAACTGAAAAAGATGTATCTCTTAAAGTTGAACAAAAGGACCAAGAATCATGGTTAGTATCTGGACGTGGTGAATTACATTTATCAATTTTAATTGAAACTATGAGACGTGAAGGATACGAATTACAAGTTTCAAAACCAGAAGTTATAATTAAAGAAGTAAATGGTGAAAAACATGAACCATACGAAGAAGTACAAATAGATGTTGATAATGAATCTGTTGGTACAATTATAGAAAGTTTAGGTACTCGTGGTGGTATAATGGAAAATATGTCCAACTATGAAAACCAAACTAGATTAACTTACACTATTCCTTCACGAGGATTAATTGGATATATGACTGACTTTATGACTATGACTAAAGGTTATGGAATATTAAACCATACATTTAAAGAATATAGAAAGGCAGAAAATATAGCAATTGGAGAAAGAAAATTTGGTGCATTAGTATCCGTTGAGGCAGGTAAGACAACAGCTTATGCCTTAGGACAATTAGAAGATCGTGGTACTATGTTTGTAGAACCAGGTTGTGAAGTATACGAAGGTATGATAGTAGGGGAATGTAATAGAGACAATGATTTAGCAGTTAATGTAGTTAAAGGAAAACAATTAACTAATACAAGAGCAAGTGGATCTGACCATACAGTCGTATTAAAAAGACCAAGACCAATTACTCTAGAATATGCACTAGATTATATAAATAGTGATGAATTAGTAGAAATTACACCATCATCTATAAGACTTAGAAAAAGAATATTAAATACTGAACAAAGAAAGAAATTTGATGCTAGAAAAACTAATGTATAAATTCTTACATATATGTCCATTATAAGTATAGGAGGCAAATATGAAGAAAATTATTATACCAATATTAGTTTTTCTTTTTTTAGTTGGTTGTACTGCAACAAAAGCAACACCAAAAAGTGCAGTTGAAGATATGTTAAAAAAATATCAGTCTAAAGATGATATTGTTATGAGGCAACTAGATGATGTAATTAATAGTGATAGTACATATAATGACAATTTAAAGAGTGAATACAAAAAAGCAATAGAAAGACAATACACTGACCTTACATATGATATAAAAGATGATGAAATAAATGGTGATAATGCTACAGTGACAGTAGAAATAGAAGTATATGATTACTCAAACACTAATTCAATAGATCCAACTCTAGATAAAGAAGAACAAGACGAATACAATTTGTCTGTAATTAAATCAATGCAAAAAACTAAAGAAAGAATAAAATATACATTAGATCTTACAGTAACTAAAGATGGTGATGAGTGGAAAGTCGATAATTTAACTGATACTGAAAGAAAAAAAATACATGGTTTATATTAATCTTTCTTTTTTTTTTATTTTGTGATATAATATCTACAAGAGGTGAATTTATGAAAAAATTATTTAGTATATTATTAGTTGCAATGCTTTTATTAACTGGTTGTGGAAATAAAAATGTAGATTTAGACTTAAATAAAATATCACAAGAATTAGATAATCTATATTCTGATAGTTTTTATATTCAAGGTGTTTCTTCATTAATAGATGAGAAAAATTATTTTGAAGAATTAGAAGATGTTTATGAATATGATTTTAAAGAAGTATTTGGATTAACTAGTACAAATATAGGTGATGACTACGCGGTAAGAATCAATAAGAGTAATAATACTATGTATTTAATTCTTAAACCACTTGAAAATAAAGATAAAATAAAAGAAGAAATGAATACATATTTTAAATCTATTGAATCAAGTAACGATCTAGTAAAATCAAGACTTGAAACAGAGTATGAAGGATATTTAATCTACATAGTATCTAATGATAACGATAAAGTATTAGAAACTATTAAATCTTCTAAAAGTCCAGTATTTAATAACCTTGTACCTGTTCAAGATGAAATGATAGAATCTACATTAGGAATTAAAAAAGATACATATAGTGAAATATTAATGAAAGTACCTATGATGATTATACAATCAAATATGTATATAATAATTAAACCAGAAGATGGTAAAAAAGATGATGTAAAAAAAGCAATAGACCAATATATGACAAATCTAGAGGAACAATGGAAAACATATTTACCAGATCAATACGAATTAGTTAAAAATCGTAAGTATGAAGAATATGGTGGATATTTAATCTATATAGTATCTAGTGATAATGATAAAGTATTAGATACTATTAAGAAAAACGAAATAAAGGGTTAATCCCTTTTTTCTTTGAAGGAGGAAATATGGTTTTTAGTAGCATTCCGTTTTTATTTTTTTTCTTACCACTTTTTTTAGTATTATATTTTTTAGTACCTAAAAAACTAAAAAATCTAGTATTACTAATATTTAGTTTAATATTCTACGCATGGGGAGAACCTATTTATATAATACTTATGCTATTCTCATCATTAGTAGATTATATTAATGGGTTATTATTAAATAAATTTAAAAGTAGTAAATTAAAGAAAAGATTAGTACTAATATTCTCAATAGTAGTTAATTTATTATTACTATCAGTATTTAAATATAGTGGATTTATAATTACAACAATTAATGATATATTAGGAACTTCTATAAGTAATCCTAACCTACCACTTCCTATTGGAATAAGTTTTTATACATTCCAAACTATGAGTTATAGCATAGATGTATATATGGGTAGAGTTAAATATGAGAAAAACTTCTTAAACTTTTTTGTATATGTATCTATGTTTCCACAACTTATTGCTGGACCAATAGTAAGATATGAAGATATAAGTCGTGAATTATCTAATAGAACTGTAACATTTGAAGGCTATAAATCAGGCTTTGTAAGATTTTTAAGAGGCTTATTTAAGAAAGTATTACTTGCTAATAACATGGGACTTCTTTGGTCTATAATAAGTTCATATGACATTAGTAACATATCAGTTTTAACCTCATGGCTTGGAATAATTGCGTACTCCTTCCAAATATATTTTGATTTTTCTGGATATAGTGATATGGCAATAGGTATTGGAAAAATGTTGGGATTTAATTATCCAGAAAACTTCAACTACCCATATATATCAAAAAGTATTACTGAATTTTGGAGAAGGTGGCACATGTCATTATCAACATGGTTTAAAGACTATGTATATATACCACTTGGTGGTAATAGATGTTCTAAAATTAAGCATATTAGAAATATATTAATTGTATGGCTATTAACCGGTTTATGGCATGGCTCTAATTGGAACTTTATTATATGGGGATTATACTTTGGAATAATTCTTTTACTAGAGAAATTTATATATGGAAGAGTTTTAGAAAAACTACCAAAAGTATTTAGACACATATATGCATTGTTACTTATAATAATAGGTTGGTTAATATTCGCATTTGAAGATGTTAATATAATTAAAACTTATCTTTTATCTATGTTTGGATTAAATGGAAATTTAGTTTTAGATAGCAACTTTATATTCTATACTATAAATAATTTAGTATTCTTAAGTGCATGTATTATATTTAGTATCCCTATTAAATTTAAAAGTAATAAGTTTATATCTATAATAACTACTATAACATATATTATCTTATTTATACTCGTAGTAGCATTCTTAGTAAGCGATACATATAATCCATTTTTATATTTTAGGTTTTAGGAGGTTATCATGAAAAATACAATTATAACAATTATAGTAAGTTTAATTTCTATTATTTTAATAACACTTATGTTTATACTTCCTAAGGCAACTTTTTCAGATAATGAAAATAGATATTTAGAAAAACTTCCAACTTTTTCTTTTGAAAATCTATTTAATGGAAGTTATACTGAAAACTTAAAAAATTATACTACAGATCACTTTCCATTTAGAGAACAATTTATTAGCCTAAAAACATCATTTCTTAAACTAATAGGTCAAAAGGAAATAAATAATATATATATAGGAAAAGATAACTATTTAATTGAAAAATACTCTAATCCTAAAAATAGAGATAGGATAATTAAAATATTAAATAACTTTTCAAATTCATTAGAAAATATAGAGATAGATTTTATGTTAGTACCTACTAGTATAATTATAAATAAAGATAAATTACCTAATTATGTATCAAAAGCAAGTGAACTAGATGATATAAATTACTATTATTCTAATCTTAAATTAAATAATATAGATGTTTATAATGCACTAATAGAAGGAAATAAAAAATATCCTATGTTTTATAAATATGATCATCACTGGACTACATATGGTGCTTACTATTCATATGTAGAATACTGTAAGAAAAATAATATAAAGTATTTAAATATAGATGAATTTAATGAGAAAAAACTAGCAAGTGATTTTAAAGGAACAATATATTCAAAACTAAATGACTTTACTATTAGTGGAGAAGATATGTATATTTTAAACAAAAATAATAATTTAACTGTTAAATATGTATATTCTAATAGAATAACAAATACATTATTTGAAGATAAATACTTAGATAAAAAAGATAAATATTCATACTTCTTAGATAATAATCATCCATTAATAACAATTACTAATAATGATATAAATAATAATAAAAAATTACTTGTTATAAAAGATAGTTATGCCAATTCATTTATACCATTTTTGACAAATCATTATGAAGAAATACATGTTATTGATCCTAGATTTTATAATCTAAGTATAATTGATTATATAAAAGAGAACTCTATTGAAAAAGTATTAATATTATACAATATCAATACAATAGATTCTGATACAGGAATAATATCAATTCATTAATTGTATTAACTTTTTAAAATATTCGTGATATAATTATATTGTTAATGCCCCATGGCCAAGCGGTAAGGCTCTGGACTCTGACTCCAGCATGCGTTAGTTCGAATCTAACTGGGGCAACCAATAGTTAATTATATCTTATAGATATTTATATAAATGAAGGAGACTACTTATGAATTATAAAAAGTTAGCAGATTTACTTTTTCCTGATGTTAATAGTGATATTTCATATTATGAAAACTTATATCCTGAAAGACCCAACAAATTCGTAACAAGATTTGCGCCAAGTCCAACAGGATTTTTGCATATTGGCTCTCTTTATACTGCATATATTTCTAACATTATGGCTAAACAAAATGATGGAGTTATGATTCTTAGAATAGAAGATACTGATTCCAAAAGAGAAGTTATAGATGCAAGTAATTTAATTATTAAAGATTTAAATGACTTTAATATAAATATAAATGAAGGGATTAATAGTGGCAATTATGGTCCATATATTCAGTCAAAAAGAGTTAATATATACCATACATACGTAAAATATTTGATAGAAAAAGGTCTTGCTTATCCGTGTTTCTTAACAGAAGAAGAAATATCAGATATTAGAAAACGACAAGAGATAAATAAAGAACGCATTGGAATATATGGAGAATATGCTTGTTATAGAGATTTATCGTTTGAAGAAGTAAAGCAAAAATTAGAATCTAATGCTAATTATGTAATAAGATTAAAATCTCCAGGCAATTTTAATGAAAGATTTACCTTTGAAGATTTAATAAAGGGTAAAATAGAGTTTCCATCTAATGATTTAGATATAGTACTTTTAAAAAGTGATATGATACCAACTTATCATCTAGCACATGTAATAGATGATCATTTAATGAGAGTGACACATGTTATTAGAGGAGAAGAATGGTTATCATCGCTACCAATTCATTACCAATTATTTAGAATATTTAATTTTAAAATGCCTAAATATGCACATATCTCACCACTTACCAAAAAAGAAGGAGATACTGTAAGAAAACTAAGTAAAAGAAAAGATAAAGAATGTTTAGTTAGTTATTATGAGAAACTTGGTATTCCTGATGAAGTAATAAAGATATACTTTAATACTTTAATAAATGCAGATTATGAATCTTGGTATAACAGTAAATCAGATAATGAATTTAAATTTACATTTAAAAAAATGCCAGTAGGTGGTTCACTATTTGATAGTGATAAATTAATTAATATATCTAAAACTTATTTTAGTAGACTAACCGCTAAAGAACTATTAGATAAAACATTAGAATATTACAAAAAATATGATATAGATTTTTATAATGTATTAAGCACTGATTATAATTATTCTATAAATATATTAAATATAGAAAGAAATATTAAAAAACCAAGAAAAGATATATCTTCATATAGTGATATAAAAAGTTGTTTTTGGTATTTCTTTGATGAATATTTTTATAAATTAAATAGGTGGAATGAGTATGAAAATGTAGATAATAATTTATTAGAAAAATATATGGAGTATTATAATTATAAAGATGATAAAGATACTTGGTATACAAGATTAAAAGAATTTGCAAGTGAAAATGGGTATTCTCCTAGTGTAAAAGAATATAATGATAGTCCTGATAACTACAAAGGTCATATAGGTGATGTTTGCGAGAGTATAAGAATTGCTTTAACATCATTAAAAGAAACACCAGATATATATGAAATTATGCAAGTTATGGGATATGATAAAGTTATAAAACGAATAAATAAGTTTGTTAATAGAAAATAATATAGTATAATACTTTGTATAGGGAGGTTATTTTATGGTTAAAAGAGAAGAATATGATGAGTATTTAAAAAAAATATGGTTGTAAAGTAAAAACATGTTTTATGGTACATAATGCGGAATTGGCACAAATTAGAGTAGTAGAGAATCATTGTAGTAATTTCAAATTTGATATTTTTGGTGGAACTACGAACTATTTGGATATGTTTAAAACCCGTGTTTCGGATGATTACGATTTAATAGTTTTAGATAGTACAAGGGAATATTCAGATTGTGAACCTGAAAGAATGAAAACAATGGCTTTAGACATATCAAAAGATAAAAATAAAAGAGTTACAATAGCATATCGTTCTTACACAAATGATTATCCAGCATGTGGTTATTTGCAACAAACTTTATTATACTCAGTAAAGGATGGTAAATCAGAAGAAGAAGTTATTCCTATGTCTTATTCAGAACAAAAATTTTTTTGCGCACTAGATCTTCTTGTACTAGCACTTGAAAAACATAGAGAATACAATAATCAGAAACAATTTAAAAAATAATTATTTACAGACTCGCTTTTTTTATGTTATACTTTATTTGCTTAATGGCTCGTTGGTGAAGTGGTTTAACACGCCGCCCTCTCAAGGCGGTATTCATGGGTTCGAACCCCATACGAGTCACCATGAGTGTATAATGCGAACCCCTTGTGGTTCGTTTTAACTTTGCTCCAACTTAAGTACACACTTGAAGTGGGGCTAATTTTCAAGTGAATGCTCGGGATTTCTGAGCATTTTGTATTTAGAAATAATCAATAAGGTGGTATAATTGAATAATCAAAGGGGGATTTAAATGAAAAATGAAGTAATTAAAACAGAAATAAATGTTAATGATAATCTTGTTGGCATTATGCGAGTAGGAAATGTTGATTACATTTCTCTAACCGATTTAGCAAAATATAAAAATCCTAATAATCCTGCAGATGTAATTAATAAATGGATGACAAATAAGGATTCTTTTGATTTTTATTCTTTATGGGAAGAACTATTTAATGAAAACTTTAATTTAGCGGAATCCCGCGAAATTAAAATTAATGAAGTTGGATACAATGCTTTTACAATGTCTCCAAGTCAGTGGAAAAAGAGAACTAATGCTATTGGTATAATTCCTAGTAGTGGAAGATATAGTAAAGGTACCTATGCTCATCCTGATATAGCACTTGAGTTTGCTTCTTGGATTGATACAAGTTTTAAGTTATATCTTATTAAAGAATTTGAGAGATTAAAAGCAAATGAAGCATATCAAAATAAAATTGAATGGAATGTTAGAAGAAGTATTTCAAAAACAAATTATAAAATTCATACTGATTCAATTAAAGAAAATATAGTACCTAAACTCACAGACAAACAAAAACAATATATTTATGCAGATGAGGCAGATGTTTTAAATGTAGCTTTGTTTGGAATGACTGCAAAAGAATGGAGAAATTCTAATCCTAATCTAGAAGGAAATATAAGAGACCACGCGGACATTTTGCATTTGATAGTTTTGAGTAATTTAGAAAATTTAAATGCAAAAATGATTGAAGATGGTATAAGTCAAAAAGAAAGATTAGAAAAATTAAATAAGATAGCTATTAAACAATTATCAATTTTATATAACGATAATATTATTTTTAAAATTGAACAATTTGATAATAGTTTAATCAATAAAAAATAGAATTTGGGGGAAATTATCATGATAGAAATAATTAATGAATTTATCGTTAATGAAATTAATAAAACTATTGATTTTTACAAAGAATACTTTGATTTTAAAATAGTAGAAACTGATGGGAATCCAATTACATGGTGTAAAATGAAAAAAGGAGATTGCTATATTATGTTTGAAGAATATAGAGAAGTATGCAATGAGATACCAAATTTTCCCGAAAAGGTTTCATCAAGTAATTTAATTAAATTTAAGTTAAGTAGTAGAAAAGATATTGAAATATTATATAAAAAAATAAAAGATAATCATATTTCAATTTTTATGGAATTAAAAGATACATCCTATGGAAGTTTGGAATTTGGCATATTAGACCCAGATAAAAATATGATAATTTTATCTTGTTAATTAAATCAGCAAAAATGTTAAAATTATGTTATAAAGTTGCTTCATTGCTAAAAAATGTATAGTATACTTTAGTTGTATTCGAAATGAGAAAATTGTTTTTTAGGGGTTCGGTATCTGACCACTAGAGGCACCATTATTGATTATTACTAGTAGAAATACTAGTTTTTTAATTACTATTTAATACATATTAAATTAATTTAGGACTAATATAGTCAATTTTTTCATATATTTTTATGGGTGAAGGTTATGAAGAAGTTAGTAGTATTTTTTGCATTATTAGTTTTAATTTTTCCATTTAATGTTAAAGCAGTTAGTAGTGAATGTATAGTAGTTATGGATCAAAATAGTAAACGTATTTTATTTAGTCAAAATAAAGATAGAGTACGCCTAATAGCAAGTATATCAAAAATAATGACTGCAATAATAGCAATTGAAAGTGATAGATTAGGCGAAGTAGTTAAAGTAGATGAATCTATTCTAAAAGCATATGGGTCAGGAGTTTATATAGAAATAGGTGAGGAATTAACACTACTTGATTTAGTATATGGCCTAATGCTTAGAAGCGGTAATGATGCGGCTGTTATGATTGCTAAATTTGTTGGTGGATCACAAGAAAATTTTGTTGCAATGATGAACGAAAAAGCAAGAGAACTAGGTATGAAAAACACAACTTTTAATAATCCTTCAGGATTAGACGAAGAAAAGGGTAATTACTCAACTGCCTACGATATGGCATTACTAACAAGTTACGCTATGGAAAATGAAATATATAGAACTGTAACAGGAACTAAAAAATATACAACTAAATCTACATATAAAACATATATCTGGAATAATAAAAACAAACTGTTATCTACGTATAAGTACACAACAGGTGGAAAAACAGGATTTACCGAAAGAGCAAGAAGAACTTTAGTTACAACTGCTAGTTACAATAACTTAAATTTAGTTACAGTAACACTAAACGATCCAGATGATTTTTCAACTCATAAATCTATGTATGAAAACTATTATAATGTTTATAAAAATTACTTAGTTGTACCAAAAGATAACTTTATTACAGAAGATACATATTATAAAGGAAAACTATATATTAATTCTGACATATATTATCCTATAAAAAATGGTGAAGAATCAAAAATTACTTCAAAAATAATACTTGATAAACTAGATAGTTATAAAAATGGGGACAAAGTAGGTGTTGTAAAAGTTTATCTTAACAAAAAAGAGGTTATGGAAAGAGATATATTTGTAGAAGTTGAAGAAAAGAAAAAGAAAAATCCCTCATTTTTCTCTAAAATTCTTTCGTGGTTTAAACTATGATGAATAAACTATGGGCAGCATTTATTGTTATTGGTATAGTTTTTTGTATGGCAACAGGAAATGCTGTAACAATTAATAATGAAATGATAAATGGTGGCAAATCAGCATTAAAAATGGTAATTGAAATGCTACCATTAATGGCAATTTGGTCAGGACTTATGAATATTGCAAGTAAAAGTGGATTACTAAATAAATTATCAATTATGTTATCTCCAATACTAAATCCGCTATTTCCAGATATAGAAAAAGGACATGAGTCACTGGGATTAATTACATCAAATATGGTTGCCAATATATTTGGTTTAGGGAGTGCAGCAACTCCTTTTGGCCTAAAGGCCATGAAATCTTTACAGGAACTTAATCATGATAAAAAAATAGCGAGTAGAAGTATGATTACATTTCTAGTACTTAATACAAGTGGTCTTACCCTAATACCAACTACTATAATATCCTTAAGAATGATGCATGGTAGTCAAAATCCAACAGAAATAATTTTAGCGTCTATTCTAGCAACATTTTTCTCTACCTTTTTTGGCCTTCTAATGAATAAATTCTTATCAAGAAAAGAGGCGTAATATGAAAGTAACAGATTTCATAATACCATTAATTGCACTCTTTATAATTATTTATGGTGTAAAAAAGAAAGTACAAGTTTATGATGCATTTATAGAAGGCGCTAAAGAAGGAATACAAACCTGTATAGAAATATTCCCCGTTTTAATAACAATGATATTTGCGATAAATATTTTATTAAAAAGCAATGTTTTAAATGTAGTTCTTTCATTTTTATCACCATTATTTGAAGCGTTAAATATACCTAAAGATATTATACCATTAATGTTTTTAAGACCAATTTCAGGCTCTTCTTCACTAGTTTTAGTAAATGATATTTTTACATCTTATGGACCTGATACGTATATTGGAAGACTAGCGTCTGTTTTGCAAGGGTGTACTGATACGACAATATACGTTTTATCCCTATATTTTGGCAGTGTTGGTATAAAAAAAACAAGATACGCCCTTTTTAATGGTTTATTCGCAGACATAATGGGGATTATTGCAAGTATAGTATTTGTCAATTTGCTATTTTATTAAAACTTCTTGAAAGTGTAATATTTATGTGATAATATTATACTAGAGGAGAGTGTTTATGAAGAAAATATTAGCAGTTATGTTTGCACTATTATTATTAACAGGATGTGGCAATAAAAAGGAAGATGAATTTAAAAAATTAGAAGAATCTTTTACTAAAGCAGTATCAAAATATTACGAGGAAAATTTACTTGGACAGGTATACCCTCCATATAGTTGTCAGAAAATAACTCTTTCTGAAATGAAAGATGCTGGTGTTTCAACTAATGATTACACTAATAAAGGATGCAAAACTGATACAGTTTCAGCATTTATAATTGTAACAGATTCATCTAATCCATCTGATATAAAATATGAAGTAATACCAAATTTATCTTGTAAAGATTATTCATCTACTATTTCAGATGAAACAATATCAAAACATCAATGTCTATCTACTTACCTTGGTAAATAATGGAAAAAAGATTACAAAAATTAATATCTGAAAGTGGATATACATCTAGAAGAAAAGCAGAAGAATTAATTTTACGTGGAAAAGTAAAAGTAAATGGTAAGGTTATTACTGAATTAGGTGCAAAATTTGATGAAAAAGTAAAAATTGAAATTGATGGTGAAATATTAGAAAAGTGTGAAAAGGAGTACTATGTAATTAATAAACCTAGAGGAGTTGTAACAACAACAAAAGATGATAAAAATAGGAAAACTATAATGGATTTTTTTGATAGTGATAAAAGACTTTATCCAATAGGAAGACTAGACTACGATACAACAGGAGTATTACTTGTCACTAATGATGGAGATTTTGCTCAAATGCTAATGCATCCTAAGAACAATATTGATAAAGTTTATATTGCAAAACTAGAAGGTATAATTGATGCATATTCTATAAAACAATTAAAGGATGGAATAATGCTAGATGAAAGAAAAACATCAAAGGCAAGAGTAAAATTAAAAAAGGTTGATAAAAAGAGCAATACATGCATAGTTCAAATAACAATACATGAAGGAATGTATCATCAAGTAAAAAGAATGTTTGAAAGTGTAGGATATAATGTTTTAAAATTAAAAAGAGAATTTTATGCCTTTATAGGTGTAGATGATTTAAAACCAGGAGAGTATAGAAAACTTACACCAAAAGAAGTCCATCAATTATATGCACTCTCAAATGAAAAATAAAAAATTATAATTACTTATAGAATGAATCTATTGCCAAAGACCAAATAAAAAAGAGGTCTAAACAATAGGTTCATTTTAATTATTTATGGTCCTCTTTTTTCATTAACTTTATTTTACATAAAAATCATATATATCTTCAATTTAAGCCGCATCTTCTAAATTATCTTTATCTTCAATCGCATCGACTGGACAACTATCAATTGCAAGTTCTACATCTTCAATATTTTCATCTGTTATTTTAGAATTGTCTGCAACTGCAAGTCCATCTTCATCAAAATTAAAAACATCTTCTGCAATATTTGTACATGCTCCACATCCGATACATACATCTTTTTTTACTATAACTTTCATATTTTTTCCTCCTTACATTAATTATACGTACTATAAAAATAAAAATCAATGCAATAATATTAAAAAACTGCTTTTATAATTCGACAAAATATGATATTATGGAATTAATAGTAGGTGATTATATGCAAACAAGAGTTGGAAGACACAATTATCAAGAAGAAATTCTAGATATTGGTGGAAGAACAAAAAAAAATGCCGACTTGTACAAAAAAGATTATAAAGATGAAGAAATAAAAGTTCCAAAAATATCAAATGGCAGAGAACTAAATGAAGCAGAATTTCAAAAAATTATAAATCAAAGCCAAACTCGTTCTATGAAGACAATAACTAAAGATGAATTAAAGGAAATAGAAGAACCTATTACTAAAGGTGAAGATAAAGTATATGATATAAATAGTGTATTAGAAAAAGCAAAAAACAGAAGAAAAACAGCATCTAAGACACAATATAAAGTTCCTTCTTTTGAAGAATATATACCAATGGAAGAACAAGAAATAAAAGATGATATGGAGTTACTATCAGATCTTATGGGAGATGGTAATACTGTAGTTACGCCTAAATTAGTAGAAGATACAATTATAGAAGAAAACATAAATGATACACAAACACAAACTCAAATAGATGATTCTTTCTACAGTAAATCAATTAAATTTGAAAGAAAAGATTTTGACGACAATAGTTTTCATGAAAAGACAAAAAAACACTCAAAGTTGCAAATAGTTATTACTATAATAGTAGTAATACTATTAATAGTAGCAGTTATCTTAGGAATATTGATATTAAGTAAGTTTAAATTTTAAAGATTACTACTGTAGTCTTTTTTTTCATATTATTAATTAGGAGATAAAAATATGCAGAAGAAGAAAAAAAACTATAAACTAAATATTTTATTATATAGTATATTATTTGGACTTGTATGTTCTATATTTATGATTTTTCATTTCGGCAAAAAAACATTTTCTACTTTAATGGTATATGCAGAATCAGAGGCAAATAAAATAGTAAGTACAATAATTAATAAGATAGTATTAGAAGAAGTTGCAAAAAGTATTAATTTTGATGAAATTTTTATAATTACTAAAGGTGAAGATGGGAAAATACAAACAGTTGATTTTGATTCACTTGCAGTAAATAATATTTTGAGTTTTATAACTAATTCGGTTGAGGATAATCTAAATTATATGGAAGAAGGAAACTTAGAATTTATGGGTTCAATTAACTTAAAATATAAACCAAATATAGATGATATTAAAAGAGGAATAGTAGCAGTTATACCATTAGGAGTCTCATTTAATAACCAATATCTTTCAAATTTAGGACCAAAAATACCTGTAAAATTAAGATATGTTGGTTCAGTATCAACTAATTTAGTAACAGTTGTAAAAGATTATGGTATAAATAATGCTTTAATTGAATTAAATGTTCATATTAAGGTAGTTGAGCAAGTAAACATACCTTTTAATTCAAAAGAAATAGTAGTTGAAAATGATATTCCAATAGCAATAAAAATCATTCAAGGAACTGTACCAGACTATTATGGAAACATACTTTCTAAATCAAGTCCAATTTTATCAACAAATATAGATAATTAATTAATATTGTGGTATTATATAATTGGTGGATAGTATGGAAAAAAGGAAGTTAAATATTAAAAAGTTAATTTTAGGCCTATTAATTGTACTATTAGTTGTATATTTAATAGTGAATTTAGTAATAAGAGTTATAAACAAAACGTCTGGAAAAGAGATAGATATGTTTGTATCCTCATCTACCACATCCACAAAATTATATGATATGGAGTACAAAGAATCACTTGATTTAATAAGAGGTAGTAAAATAAAAGTTAACTTAAAAAATGAAGTAATAGAGAATAATAAAACTTATTACAAAATTAAATATAATAATAAATATTATTATATACTTAAAGAAAATGTAGCTAATTCAATAGATAAGGTTGCAACTGAAAAAGAAATATTTATTAGAACTAGTTGTACAGTATATTTAAACCAGGAATCAGGAAGTATATTAGGAGTTGCTAAAAAGGGTGAAAAATATGAAGTTCTAGGAATAGATAAGGTCGATGAAAAAGGTGAAGTAAATTCATATAAAATAAAGTACAATGATACCGAGGGATATATATATAGGAAGTATATAGTATATAATGAAGGAGAAGCATTAGCAAAATATGATACAGGAAGTACAGTTCATGATGATAGAGGAGATAAATATGGTGGAGGTTCTTCTTCTGATTTAGACTATTACCCTGTTGAGAAAAAAGTATTTGAAAACAACAAAATGCCAGAAAAGGTATATGCACTATATTTAAATGGTTCGAAAGAAGTTATTTCTAGAATCGATGAATATATTCTGTATGCCAAAGAAACAAAAATTAATACATTTGTTGTAGATATAAAAGATAATGAAGCACCAAGGTATGCATCAGAAGTTATGAAAACTTATTCTAAAACAAATTATGATAAAGCATCAAATTCAGTTGAAACATATAGAAATGCAATTGCTAAATTAAAAGATGAAGGATTTTATGTAATTGGAAGAATAACAGTCTTTAAAGATAAGTATTATGCCCAGGATAATCCAGATACAGCAATAGCAGATACTAGAACAAATCAACCCTTTCTATATGCTAAAACATATTGGCCAAGCCCATATAGCAGAAAAGTATGGCAATTTAATGTAGATCTTGCTAAAGAGGCGGTTTCATTAATGAAATTTAATGAAATACAGTTCGACTATGTTAGATTCCCTGATAGAACTATTTCATACGAAAATCAAGGAATTATGGATTTTAAAAACACATATGGTGAATCAAAGGCTCAAGCAATACAAAGATTTTTAATGTATGCTTGTGATGAATTACATAAATTAAATGTATATGTAAGTGCAGATGTATTTGGAGAATCGGCACATACTTACGTAACAGCATACGGCCAATATTGGCCAGCAATTAGCAATGTTGTAGATGTAATAAGTGCTATGCCATATCCTGATCATTTTAATCAATATGAATATGGATTTAAAAAATCAGTTTGGACTATGCCATATGAAATTTTAAATTATTGGGGTAAGAATTACGCAAGTAAAAGACAAGAGGAAATTCCAACCCCAGCAATAGCAAGAACATGGATACAGGCTTACAATGTAATAAGAAATGTAGATAGAATAGATTATAATGCTAAAGAAGTCGAAAATCAGATAAAAGGTTTATTTGATGCTGGTCTTAATGGAGGATACATGACTTGGAATTCAGCATCTAGCCTAGATAAATACAAAATGCAAAAAGATGCTTATACAAAGGAGTACTAACATGGAAAAAATAATATTAAACAATATTGAATACGAGGTTATAGAAAATAATAAAGAAACATTCAATAAAGAGGTAATCGAACACTTATATACATCATACTTCGAACCATATGATTATATATTAGGAGATCGTGCATATGGAAAAATAAGATTAAAAGGATTTTGTGAAAAAGGTAATAAGAATTTTAATGAAATAAATGATTCAAGTAATATAAAAGAATATTTAAATAGCTATTGTGCAAAAGAATGTGGATATTTTATTTTAAAAAAGACTATTCAAAATTAAAATTGTATGTTATAATATACAAGAATAGACGAAGAATATGGAGGGAAAGTTATGAATAAGGAGACACTTAAAGTGTTAAATGCTTCCGGAGTTGAGACTTCATGTGAAATTTTAAATGAATTTAATCTTCAAGAAACCGGTAAAAAATATGTCGTTTATACTTTAAATGAAGAAAACGAAAGTGGTATGATAAAAATATATGTTGCAGAAAAAGCAATAGATGGTACATTAAAATCAATAGAATCTGACGATGAATGGATTAGATTAAAACAAGTATTAAAAGAAATGGCTAGAGGTGAATAGTATGGATCAAGGAATGAATTTTGAAGGTATGCCAATGAATAATGGATTTGCATTTAACAATGTTACAGCGCCAAATCAATCAATACCATCAACAACTGAACATAGAAGTGTATTAGTAAGTAGAAAGTTTATTAACGGGCTTGTTACAAACTATAATAAAAACAAAAATAATGTAGAAAGTGATTATTCAGTTCCAAGTTTTGAAATGCCAAAATTTGAAATGCCAAAGTTTGATTTTAAAGCAGAACCAACACTTGAACCTGTGGTAAATCAACCAGTAGAACCTGTAAAAACAGTAGAAGAACCAAAATTTGAAATACCAAAATTTGATTTTTCATCAATTACTACTAGTAATGCACAACCACCAGTACAAAAAGTTGATATTCCTGTTAAAAAACAAGAAGAGAATGAAACACCATCAGATGAAGGAACAGCAATAAATATAGCAAACTACAATAATTTTGAAAATATTACAAATGAAGAATTATTGGCAAAATACGCTAATATAGATGGAATAAGTACTGAAACAATGCTATTTGAGGTTCAAAACACACTTAATTCCTTAGCAAATATGGTTAGTGTATTAACTCAACAAAGAACAGATTTACTAGCACAACAAGAAGAAATCGCAGAAGCAAACGAAGCATTAGACAAACGTGAAGAAGTAGTAGAATTAAAAGAAAGAGAAGTAGAAGAAGCAGAAAGAGCAAATGAAACACAAAGACAAGAAATTGAAAAATTAGCTGCCGATAATGCTAGACAATTATCTGAAAGAACTTTAGCACTTAAAGCAAAAGCACAAGAATTAGAAGATAAAGAAAGAGCATATATGAATAGAGTTGAAGAACTTAATAAAGATATTGCTAAAAATGTTGAAGATGCTAAAATGCTTAAAAAACGTGCTGAAGAACTTAGTGTTAAGGAAGCAGAACTTGATAGATTATCTGTTGAATTAAAGGGAAGATATAATAACCTAGTAGATGCTGAAAATAAATTCAAAGCAATAGTTAAAGGATTTAACGATACTGTTAACTTTAACAATACATTAAATTCAATCGCACAACCTGCAAAACAACTAAAAAAAGAATTAACTGAAGAAAAAGCCGCATAGGTTTTTTTATTTTGAGCCATAATAATTAAAAAATACTACCATACAATTATTTTATTTGAATATATAAAAAAAGTATGATATAATCTACTTATAATAGTGGAGGGGTCCTAATGAGAATTAATGTTATAGATGATAAGGGCATCGAAAAAAATGCAAATATAATAACTTCTTTTAGGTTTAATAAAAAGAAATATATTATATATACATTTAATGAAGAAGATGATACTAATTCTGTAAGAATCTATATATGTGAATTAAGGATAAAAATGAATAGTTTTTCATTTAACAATATAATAAATAGTGAAGAATGGGAACTTCTAAAAGAATTAATGAGAGAAATGGCTAAAGGCATAGATAATATAGACTATGTTTTAAATAATTATGATATTGAAGTAATTAATATGGATGAAATAATATCTAAAAATGATTACTCACTAGCAACTATAAAGGACAGCAAAATAGTTAAAGTTAGCCTTAAATTCATTAGTGGATTGTATAACACGTATAAAGAACTATTTAATCATATTTCATTTAAAGAACCACAAGTGCCTCCTACAAATATAACTGAGGAAAAAGTAGTATTACCACCAGTAGTTGATATGGATAAACTCCCAACTTCTACAAACGATGATGAAGAGGATGATACAACTAGCCAAAAAATGAAAGATATTTGGGAATATAGTTCAATGTTGCAGAAAAAAATTGCAAGAGATATGGAATCATTAAATAGTAAAGTGGTAAAACTAGATGGTGAAAGATACTATGTAAAAGTAAAAGATCCACTTTATTTAAAAGAAAAACTTGATATAAAAGGAAATATCTTTGAAAAAAAAGAACCTAAAATAGATGATGAAGAGCTTCTAAAAGAGTTAGAACCTACAAACGTATTAGATAGCAATCTTGGAATTAGCAGTACTAATCAATCATTATTTAACCAACTAGAAAAAGAACTATCAGGAATCAATGATAACTTTAATAAAATAGTAGTAGATAATCAAAAAAAGAAGGCAAAATTAGCAAATGAAATAGAAAAAAGATTGCAAGATGTAGTAAGCAAAGAAAAAGAACTAGAAAGTTTAGAACAAAGACTAAATAGGAAAGAAAAAGAATTAGATAAAAAAGAAGAAGAACTAATGATTGCAAATGCTAGATTAAATGAAAATGTTAAGGCACTTACAAAATATGCAAACATGGTAAATTCAGTAATATTAAGAAGAACTGAAGATGATTAGTATCACTTCTTTTTTTTGTATAAATTCATATAATTATATGGGGGATTATATGGAAAATGCTATTAAATATTATTATAATATGAGTCCTAATAATATAGAAAAGCGTGAGAATGGTTATATATTTGAATACAAAGAAGAACTATATTATCTAGAAAATTGTTTCTATAGTGAAAAAAGAATAAAAGAAGTATATGAATTAAATAAGATAATGATAAATAACCAAATACTCGTTCACGAAATACTATTAAATGCTCTTAAACAAGTAGTTACTACAATTGATGATAAAGCATATATATTAATGAGAACAAATGTGAATCTAAATAAAAAAGTAGATTTAAAAGATATATCATACTTTCATTATTTAAGTAGATTCCTAATAAACAATAAAGATAATTCTAACCTTTTTTGGGGCAATAAATGGGCAAAAAAAATAGATTATTATGAACAACAGGCAATAGAAATAGGCAAAAAATATCCAATAGCAATGGAAACATTCAACTATTTTATTGGAATTGCAGAAAATGCTGTTACATATATAAATGATTATAAAATGTTAAAGCCAACATTAGCATATTGTCATATAAGAACCAGTTCAGATGCACTAGATTTCTACAATCCATTTAATTTGTTAATTGATTATAAGGTAAGAGATATAAGTGAGTATATTAAATATAATTTTTTTAATAGTAATATCGACTACAATGAAATAGCAGAGTACATATTAAACAGTAATTTAACACCAGATGATATTAGATATTTCTATGCAAGAATGTTATTTCCAACATATTATTTTGATATATTTGAAAAAGTTATGGAAAATTTAGAGGATGAGGTAAAAATTATATATATATCAAATAATATTAATGAGTATGAAAAATTTCTTAATTATTTATGTAGATATTTAAACAGATTTACTCCAGTAGAAGAAGTAGAATGGATAAAAAAAGCGATTAATCAACATTAATCACTTCAACAACTTCTGGTATTTCAGATGTAAGTGCTACTTCAACACTATTCTTTAAGGTATCATCTAGCATGGCGCAATTTACACATGCCCCATGAACTTTTACATAAACCTTGCCATCTTCATACTTTATAAACTCAATATCTCCACCATCTTGAATTAAATATGGTCTAAGTTTATCGATTACTTCAATTATTTTACTTTCTATTTTATTCATAATTATATCACCAATAAAATTATACATTTTATTTTACTAACAGTAAAGAAATTTTTAAAATATAAATATTCTGTGTTATAATTATATTGAGGTGTTTAAAGTGCCAGTATATAAAAAAGGAGAAATAACTAAGGCTAATGTAACAGATATTAAACCATATGGTGTATTTGTATCCTTAGACAATAAGTACAGTGGTCTAATACATATATCAGAAATAACAGATGGTTATGTTAGAAATATAAATGATTTTATTCACATTGGGGATGTACTAGATGCAAAGGTAATAGAAATAGATGAAAAAAAACACCAAGTAAAACTTAGTACAAAGAATACACTAACATCAAATTCTAGAATGAAAATAAAGGAAACAAGATTAGGCTTCAAACCATTAAAAGAAAATTTAGACATGTGGGTGGAGGAAAAGATTAAAGATATAGAAAGTAATGTAAATTAATTAAAGAAAATGATTTAAAAAAATATAGTTATTTGTATTGACAACTTCTTTCTTTATTGATATACTTATTAAGTCCAAGACATTTCGGGCGATTAGCTCAGTTGGTTAGAGCACCTGCCTTACAAGCAGGGGGTCGGGAGTTCGAGTCTCTCATCGCCCACCATTTGCCGAAATAGCTCAATTGGTAGAGCAACTGACTTGTAATCAGTAGGTTGTGGGTTCAAGTCCTATTTTCGGCACCATCTTGGAAGGGTAGCGAAGTGGTCAAACGCGGCAGACTGTAAATCTGTTCTCTAGGGTTCGGAGGTTCAAATCCTTCCCCTTCCACCATTAAATTGCCTCGTAGCCAAGTGGTAAGGCATCACACTTTGACTGTGACATGCGCTAGTTCGAATCTAGCCGAGGCAGCCATTTATTTTGTATTATGTCCCGTTAGCTCAGTTGGTAGAGCATTTGACTTTTAATCAAAGGGTCCCGAGTTCGAGTCTCGGGCGGGACACCATTTTGTAATTAAGAAAGCATTTGCTTTCTTTTTTATATATTTTTTTAACTAATTATGTTATAATATTATAATTGTTAGATATAAAGGTGATTAAATGAAATTAATACAGTTAGATGAGAAAGTATTTGATGAATTTTCCAAGAATCATGAATTAGGCACATTCTATCAAACTAGCCAGTATGCTAAATTAATGACAGAACAGGGAATGAGTGCTCAATTTATAGGATTAGTTAGTGATGCTAATAAAATAAAAGCGGCAACCTTAATACTAATTCAAGAAAAAAAATCAATATTTGGAAAGATAAAAAATGCCTATAGTCCACGTGGATTTTTAATTGACTACGAGGATTTAGAATTGCTTAAATTGTGGTCATCAGAATTAAAAAAATACTTAAAGAAACAAAAAATAGTATATTTAAGAGTAGATCCACCAATAGAACATTTAAAAAGATTTGAAAGTGGGGAAATAGATTACAATGGATTTAACAATTACCACGTTATTGAAAATTTAATATCTAGTGGATTTAAGCATTTAGGCTTTAATAAAGGATTTGAAACATTAAAACCAAGATGGAATGTAGTTCTACGTGTAAAGGGAAGCAGTAGGGATGTTTATGAGAATTTTGGTAAAGATATAAAGGGGAAAATTAGAAAAGCACAAAACTTAGGAGTTAGTATAATAAAAGGTACTAGCGAAGATCTTAATAAATTTTACACATATGTTTCAAAAAAACATATAAGGGATTTAAAATATTACCAAGATTTCTATAAGATATTTAAAGAGTCTGACATGTGTGAATTATACTTTGCCCATCTAGATCCACAAAAATATTTAGAAAAAAGCAGAGAGCAATATGATAGTGAATTAATCAAAAATAATGAACTACTAGAGCAAATACAAAATAATAAACAAGGCTCTTTAGAATCAATTATAAATAAAAAAATGCTTTCTGATACTGCATTATCTCAATATAAAGAAAATATTGTTGTTGCAACTAAGATATTGGGATTATATCCAGAAGGAATTACACTTTCAACAGCATTTATAATAAAATATAAAAAAGAAATATTTTTCCTGATAGATGGCTTCAATAAACAATCAGAAATCATAACATCTACCAATTTACTTAGATGGTCAATAATGCAACATTATATTGATAAGGGATATAATATAATTAATATGAATGGTATTACAGGTAACTTTAATCTAAAAAATAAGTACTATGGTCTTTATAAAAGCAAAATAAGTTATGGTGGAGATGTAGTTGAATATATAGGTGAGTTCGACCTAGTAGTAAAAGGATTTATATATGGAATATATAGATATATAAAACCTTTACAATCATACTTAAAAAAGGATATGAAAGAATAATGATAAAATGTATAGTTACAAAACTAACTATATGTTTTTTATTTTAAGAAATATTGTAATATTTTATGATATTTTATGATATAATATTTACTTGTTGTATGAAAGGAGAAAAATATGCTAGAAAATATAATACCACTAAATAGAGAAATAGATTTAATAGAAAATACTAAAAACTGTAATGGATTACGCTACACTAGTGCATATGTACGTGTTAACGGGAAAACTAAACACATAGGAAGATACATTACAGGCTATGGTTATGCATTTACTGAAAAACTATTGTATAATGAATATGGTGTTGCAATTGTTTATAAAAGGAGCATTTCTGATAAATATTTTATAGGAGCATTATATGACATTACTACTGATAGTTTTGTATGTGATGTCGATGAAGCAGAGAAAAGATTTAACGATTATTTTGGTAAAAACAAGGTTTATTATATAACACAATAAATTAACATTAAATATGTAATAGCCTTTGAAAAAAATAACAATTATGCTAGAGAAATCTTATTAGAAGTTTAAAAAATCCCTAATGGTGAAACACTAACTATAGCAAAATTACAATGTAAAATCTTTCAATTTTCTATTGAAGATATTTTATCAATAGGTAAGATTTTAACTATACTTATGATTATAATGATGTATTTAGAGACCATAAGATTAAATATTTAACTGAAAAAGGCTATAAAACTTTAAATTTAGTAAGAGATGATAAATGGCTACAATCTATAAGAGAAACAGTAATTGGTAAAATGTATTTCTTAATAGATCCTGAAAGTATAAAATTATCTGCAAATGGTAATCAAGGATTAACAGAAGCACCATCTCATCTACATAAATAAAGATGATATAAAGCGTTAACGTTCAATATCATCTTTTTCTATGGCATTAATATCTTTTGAATTATTAGACTTAGATATATCTAATCTTCTTTTTAAAGATTCTTCCATTTCAATTTTCCTGTTTGATTATATTAACCCATAGACACCAACCTTTCTGACATTGCCTCTTCCTTAAAACAGAAAAAACCAATCTTTCGATTGATTTCTATATATCAGTGTCCGAAAAAGTTCGAACAGATTCGTCAATGGTGCCCGAAAGAGAGAAGTACAACAACTCTTTGAGTAAGAGAAATAGTTAGTAATTAAACATTAACTACCTATAGTAACTTTACATTTCAAACATAATCTATACTACTCTGATTTTATTATTTTTTATACCAATTTTTTCTATGAAATCATTAATTGTTATATTAGTACCTTCTATATTATAATCATCATATAAATTTTCATAAGAACAAACTATACTCATAAAATCATTTATTTTGTCATATGGGACTTGATGGTTCTTCATAAGAAAATTTCTTTGATATACTTTTTTAATAAATAATGAGTTAAACTCTTCCGAATTAATATTAAATGGAACTATTTCTATTAAGATTTTTAATAAATATAGTATCTTAGATATACGTTCTGATACATCTTGATTTTGAAACAAATATGGATAAAATCTTGAATAACATACGGATAAAATCCGAATAGCTTCATCAATCATTTCTTGATAGGCTTTTTCATCCTTATAAAAATCACATAATAATATACTTTTTATAACCATAGCACTAAATCCTACAAAATCATTTTGATATTCATGATTATTTTTTCTTGTAATCGAATTAGGATCAATATTATAAGAATATCCTATTGTATTACCAGTAGAAACAATTCTAGGAGAATAAAATCTAATCTTTTCTTCAAAAAAGGCATCTTCTTCCCATCTCAAAATTTCACTAAATCTAATATTATTTTCTTTTAAAAATTTTCTTTTAATAAAAATACCAAAAATATAAGCATTATTAAATAAAAAACTTCTTCTTTTATTTTTGGTTTCTTCATCATAAAGTTTAGTAGATATAATATCGCAATCATCAGTTTTTTTACTGTTGAAGGTTGTTAGCACTGTAGAGTCATATAAAGAATCACCACAATCTAAAAAGAATATAAAATCACCAACTGAATTATTTAATCCAACTTGTCTAGCATTTCCTGGCCCTTTATTTTCCAAAAGTTGTATGTATTTGATATTTAATTGTGGGTATAATTTTAAAATTTCATTCCAGTCTATCAATTTATTAGTAGTATTATCATCTACAACTATTACTTCAATTTTTGATAAATCATAATCACTTTGTAGAACTATTGAATCTAAAGAACATTTTATTTTCTAGATTGTATCATTATAAGTGGGAATTATTATTGTTAAATCTTTTCTCATAAAGTACTCCTTTCAATCATTAAAATTATTTTCTTATAATTTTAATTATATAATATTTTAAGTTTTATTTGAAGATACTTATGAGAATATTTGAAAATATTTGTTTACTACACGTATAATGATTATGTCATTATACAAGTGTGTTTACTAAATCGACAAAATCAATTTAATTTATAATACGCTATTTTTAACATATTAAAACTCGAACTTTCAGAAAAAATTAAAAGTTCGAGTAACAATCAATCTGGTGCCTAAGGCCGGACTTGAACCGGCACGAACTATGACATTCGCAGGATTTTAAGTCCTGTGCGTCTACCAATTCCGCCACTCAGGCAATACTAATCAATATTGATTAGACTTCTTAAGTATATATCATTTTTTTTGTTTTGACAATACTTTTTAGAAAATTAATATGAAAAAAATTGTATTTTTCTATTATCATCTAAATGTTTGCCAGTTAAATATGATTTATTTAATAAATTAAAGATATTGTCTATATCTATTTCATTATTTAATACTTGGTTAACTAAATTTATTAGATCAATCGCGTGTTTATAAGCAATACAATATAGTTCTATATAAGAATAATTTAATATTTCCTCTTTATCAACAGGGTGGAACCATTCATCTTTGTCTAAATTTAGATAGTGTAAATAATTAGTATAATCAAATTTATATGAGGTGATTTTAAGAACATCAAATTTTCCAAATGTAATCTTATCTAACATATTATATATAAATTTTTTGACGCCAAATCTATCATATCTAAATAATCTATATACTATTCTCATAGTTTTTATAGATTTATTCATAATCTCACCAATTTTTTTAATTCCATATGTATCATAACTACAACATTCAATTAAACCCTTTAATTCATTACTCATTTTAATTTTTGGTATTCCAAAATCATGAACCTTAAACTTATGAACTTTCATATTATTCCTAATTGAAATCATGTATTCATCTATAGTAAGTTCCATAATAGAGTGTTTACCACGATATTGTTTTCTATCATTTCGTCCTCTTATATATCTACCAGTTTTATAGTATACGAGAGGATGAATAGCTGAATCTAATACATAGTGTGTTATATTGCCATATAAATATGCCAAAATTTGAGAATTATCTTGTAGATCATTATTTTTAATATATGTAATTACATTCTTAAAAAATAATCCAGTTTTTTCTCTATGCATTGTATGACCAAAACGACTATATTCTTTTTTACCAATGTATGAGAATAATGGATCAGGACCATTGCTAAATACCTTGTATATATTAATATCATTTACTATTTTAGTTTTTATACTACCATCTAATTTTTCTAACACATCTTCTGCAAAATAATTATGTGTAATTGTACTTGGCATATTATTCCTCTTTTCATGTATAATTATATCAAAAAAACATGTATTTTTCTAACTTTATATGTTATACTTTAAAATAGGTGAGAGTGTATGGGCACTAAGCAATTTATGAATTTAAATGAGCAACTTGAAATACTAAAATCAAGAGGACTTATTATAAATGATGAAGAAAAAGCAAAGGTTATTTTAATTAGAGAAAACTACTTTTTTTTAAGTGGATATAGACATGTATTTTTAAAATCGCCAAAGGATAGAGTTTATGTACCAGGTACTACTTTTGATGAACTTTATGCCTTATTTACCTTTGATAGGAATTTTAGAAATATTATATTTAAGTATTTACTTATTATAGAAAATAATATTAAATCTATTTTAAGTTATCAATTATCTAAAAAATATGGTTATAAGGAAAAAGATTATTTAAGGGTTAGTAATTTTACACAAGATTCTAAAAAAACAAGACAAGTTAATGATTTAATAAAAAAAATGAAAAGACAAATCAGGGTAAATGGTAGACAACACACTGCAACATACCACTATATAAGTAATTATGGATATATTCCATTATGGATATTAGTTAAAGTATTATCATTTGGATTAATAGGGGAACTTTATTCTATACTTAAAGTAGAAGATCAATTATCAATCGCAGAAATATACCATTTAGATGTCGAGATACTATCTACCTATTTAAGTATATTAGCAAACTATAGAAATTTATGCGCACACGAAGACATTTTATTTGAAAGAAGAGTTGAAAAAAATATATTTGATACAAAATATCATAGAATGTTAAATATACCAATAATGGATGATGAATACATATATGGAAAAAACGATTTATATGCGGTCATTATTATGTTAAAACAATTGTTATCAGAAGATGAATTTAGACTTATAATAAACGAAATAAGTTATGAGGTAGATTTACTAAATGGAAGAATAAAATGTATACCATTTGAAAAAATATTAGATAGAATGGGATTTCCAAATAACTGGAGAGATATCATTGAATTATAAAATAGTGCTTAAATGTGAAGTTGTAATATAAAAGTAGACACTAAAAAAGTATTATTGAAACCCTAGTTGAGTTCTATATTCGATTGGGGTTTTATATTTCAAAGCATAACTTAGTCGATAATTATTATGATCATCAATTATTGCATTTATATATTCTTCAACAGTTTCATAATCATTTTGATTAAAATCAATATACATTTCTTTTTTTAACCATCCATTTTTAGATTCAATTATTGGATTATCTGTTGGAGCTCTTATTCTAGACATAGACCTTTTTATGTTATAATCTTTATGTGCATTGTTAAATGCCACTGAGGAATATATTGTGCCTTGATCTGAGTGGAAAATTGTTTCTTGGCTTTTATATCCTCTCTTTATTTTGCTATTTAACATATCTTCTAAAGCAGATTTATGATTAGATATACTAACGCCATAATAAAATGGCTTAACATCTGAACATATTATAGAATCGTCAAAAGCATCTACATAATAAGTCCAATCATATCTTTGCTTTTTAAACCAAATCATAGTTGTATCTGATGTGATTTTTTCAAATGGTCTTGTAGTTTTCCAATCATTATTTATAAGATTAGGGTATTTAATAGATTCTTCTCCTGGTTTTTTATAAGTAGAGTAATGTATTGCCTTGCTTCTTATTTTTAATATTTTCATACTTTGTGTACTAGATTATTTGATACTATCCAACCCGTTTCTCTACGAATAATAGCATTTATTCTATGATAACCATATCTTGGTTTTCTTTTATGAATATCTCTAATTAATTCTTCTAAATCTCTACGATTGATTTCATATCTATTTAAAACATCTTTTGTTTTTAACCATTTATAATATCCACTTCTTGATATATTCATCACTACACATAAAGATTTAACAGAAAATTCTTTGCTCAATATTTCTACAATTTCAAATTCATTTTGTTTTATTTCTTGAACATTACAACTAAACCATCTCCTTTCATTAGATATCCTTTTTTTAATCGTTCATTCTCAATTCTTAATTTCATATTTTTATACTGCAATCTTTCTATGTCCATAAGACTTTTTTTGTTAGAAAATTTAGTTAAAGGATTCCCTGGCTTCTTTTTAGATGTTAATCCATCCATTCCATTTTCCCTATATTTTTTAATCCAATTTATAATCATTCCATTATTTAATCCTGTTTCTCTAGTTATATCCCACGTACTTTTCTCAAATTCTAATGCTGGTTTAATTATTCTATATTTTTCTTCTGCTGTCCAGTGCTTAAATTTTTGTCCTTTACTTGCCATTTTTATCATCTCCTTTATTTTATTATAACAAAAAATGCAGACACTTTTTTTATGTCTACATTTATCTTACAACTTCACATATTTTTATATATCTACTTTTATATTACAAATTCAATTAAATGCGCTATTTTTGTTTTATACATCTATAATAAGTTATATATAATATACTTCCTAAGAATGCTGCAATCATATCAACCATAGTATCCTTAACCCCTGTTTCAATAGAATGTTGTAGATTAGATTTTGTTATTACATCCATTCCAAATTCAAAAAATTCCCATAAACTTGCCGTTAACATTGTGAATCCTAATACATATATTATGAAAAATAGGCAATTTTTAGGTATCTTTATTTTATCCATATCTATAAATAATAAAGATATAATGCTAAAGAATATACCAGATAAAAGGTGAGTAAATGTATCAAACCAGCTTATTTTAGCATAAAACTCCATAACACTACCTAAGAATTGTGCTAAAAATACAAATATATAATACATTAACTCTAAACCATCACTTATTTTAAATCTAAATAATTTTAATATTTTAGGTATTAGTAATAAAGGTATTAACACTATAAATACATTAATTCTAGAAAAATCATTATTACTAATAGACATTACCATACACCTAAGGTCAAATAATACCATTACAACTATTAATATATAACTAAATATCTTTTTCATATTACTCCTTTAAACTTATCACTTTTGATAATATAATTTTAACATATATTGTTTTAAATTTATAGACTATTTATCATTATCAATTTTTATATTATAATTACTTGGACCCTCAAGTATATTGCCATCTATATCAAATCTAGAACCATGGCATGGGCAATCCCAAGTTTTATCAAAGTTATTAAATATTAAATTACACTTCATATGTGGGCATAAATTTTTTACAATATGTTTCTTATTATCAGAATCTATATAAACACCACACAACTCATCGTTTATATATTTTACATATACATTTGACTTATAAAATGAATGGTTTTTTACAAGTTTTGTACCTAAATATATTTTAGTAATATTAACACTATCAATTATAAAATTAGTTATTTTTGTAATACTAATCCCTCTACTTGGAGAAAATAATTTCTCATATTTATTTTTCTTATTTAAAACTATATCAGAAAGTAACATTCCAGATATAGTGCCATTAGTCATACCCCATTTATTAAAGCCAGTTGCCATAAGTAAATCCTTGCTATCAGAATTAACTTTACCTATTAATGGTAAAATATCATTAGTAGTAATATCATGTGTCATCCAAATATAATCAATGTCACTTTGAAATTTATTTTTAGTATCATTTATAAGCTCATTATATCTATTCTCATAGTCAATATGATTACTCATCTTATGAGAACAAGACGAATATAAAACATATTCATTTTTATAACTACGTATAGAAAATATTGGTTTTTTAATATTAATACCACTAGTATTTTTATAAACATTATTCTTAAACGCTGATATATAAGAACGTTCTATATGAGTTTTAAAAGGTACTAATCCAGGAGTTATAAAGAATGGATAGTGAGTAGTTACAATAACTTTTTTTGCCTTTATAGTATTTTTACTTGTTTTTACTATATATCCCTTATCCCCCTTTACTATATCAATAGCAAGTGTATTTTCCAAAAATTTAACATTAGTACATATATTCATTAATCCTCTAACATATTTAACAGGATTAAATATAGCAGTATTAGGTACTTCAATACATCTTTTTACATTAAATGGAAAATTTATATTATCACATACCTTATATTTTTCTCCTACTTTTGATAAAAAAGTCATAGTTTTATTAAAAATACTAAGTTCACTTTCATTAGTTACATATAAATATGAAGGAACTGTTTCCAAATCGCAATCAATATTGTACTCCTTAACAGTATTCCTAACAAAATCAATAGCCATTTTAGTCGCTTCATAATACTTTTTAGCCATTTTAAAACCATGTGCTTTTTCTATCTTATATAACATATCACTTTGTAAAAATGTAAGTTTACCAGTTGAACAAGACGTAACTCCTAATCCAATATAACTTTTATCAATTAAGCATACACTTTTTTTAGAATTATTTAAATTAAAGGCAGTAGAAACACCCGCAATTCCACCACCAATAATTAATATATCAACTTCCATATCGCTATATTTTTTGTTCTTTTGTTTATCTAGTTTTAAATCTTTTAACCATATTGGTTTATTTATCATAATCTTCACCAATATTAGTATGGATAAAAATAAAAGTAAAAAACATTAAATTTTATAAAATTTAAAAACTTACGATTCTACAATCTCACCACCATTAGGATGTAAAACTTGCCCTGACATATATCTAGAATCATCACTTGCTAAAAATAAGTAACTATATGCAATCTCAAATGGTTGTCCTGCTCTATTCATAGGAACCTTACTAGTATATGTTCCAAAAGTTTTAACATCTTCCTTAGAGTAAGAAGCAGGTATTAATGGAGTCCAAACAGGTCCAGGAGCAACACCATTTACCCTTATTCCTTTATCGACTAATGATGAAGAAAGTGATCTAGTTAGAGATACAATCGCACCCTTAGTAGAACTATAATCAATTAAATCCTTATTTCCTTTATATGCAGTAATACTTGTAGTATTAATTATAGAACTACCTGGTTTTAAATATGGTACAACTGATCTTGTCATATAAAAATATGAAAATACATTTGTTCTAAAAGTGTCTTCTAATTGTTTATCAGTAATATCAGTGATACTTTTCTTTATATATTGAACAGCGCAGTTATTAACAAGTATATCTATTTTACCAAAATTATTTATTGCCTCATCAACAACTAATTTACAATTAGAAGAATCCCTTAAATCACCTGGAATTAAAATACATTTTCTACCCATTCTATCGATATTATTTTTAGTTTGATTCGCATCTCTATGCTCATTTAAATAACTGATTACAATATCAGCGCCTTCCATAGCAAAAAGATAAGCGATACTTCTTCCAATACCGCTATCTCCACCTGTTATTATTGCAACCTTACCCTTTAATTTTCCACTGGGCACATAATATGGGTTAAATGATATTGGCTGTGGATTCATCACATATTCAAAGCCTGGTTGAATATTTTGATGTTGTGGTGGAAAAGCGATATCAACATTATTGCATATCTTTTCCTTACCTATATAATCATATTCTGGATACATAAAATTTTCCTCCTATTAAAATTTATTAATTATTAATATTTTTATTATTGCTTTTTAAATATCAAAGCATAAAATACTTCGAAGGAGGATATTTATGGATTATAAAATTATAATTGATCCTGGACACGGAGGTAATGACCCAGGTGCTAGTGGAAATGGAATAATAGAAAAAGATTTGACTTTAAAGATATCAAATTATATGTATAACAGATTTAAGGAACTAGGTATACCTGTATTTATTACTAGATCAACAGATGAGACTTTATCACCTACTGAAAGAGTTAATAGAATAAAAGAATATGCTGGTAATGATAAAAATGTAGTAGTAGTATCTAATCACATAAATGCAGGAGGTTCGATTGGAAAAATTGTGATGGCTAGAATATAGTGTATAACTTCATAAGCTCCTTGAATTATGGAACTTAAATTTACTCTTGTTCCACAATTTGTTAGTTTGTTGGTACAAGAGTAATCAAAATATGAGTCTATTTTAATTAATAGGCTTTTTTAAGTGTGTAGAAAAAGGAGAAAACAAAATATGATAGTAAGAGTTAAAAAAGATAAAGATTATACAGTAATGAGCAATTATCATTTTAAAGATAAGAATTTAAGTTTAAGGGCAAAAGGTTTGTTATCTCTAATGTTATCACTTCCTAATAATTGGGATTATTCAATTAATGGTTTATGTAGCATATGTAATGAATCGAGAACTACTATAAGAAATACTTTAAAAGAATTGAGAGATAATCATTATTTAGAAATGAATGAAAATCGTGATAAAAAAGGAAAATTTACTTATGATTATATAGTTTATGAAATTCCTAATATCAATCCATAGGGTGATTTTCGCCTTGTGGATTTTCCGTATACGGGTTTTTATATACAATTAAGTATTTAAATAATAAAGTATTAAAAAACAAATAGATAAAATAGATAAAACCAAAATTAAATTTTGGTAAGTAAATTAATTGTAAATAGTCGATTTTTGTCGACAAATATAGTATAATTAAGATACTTAGTTATTCTTGAATAATTAAAAGGTAAGTATTTATGAAGTTTGATTGGGGAGAGTAAAATTTATGAATGAGAAAACTTATGATGAAGTATTAGATGAAAAAAATCCTAGAATAAAACAATTATATTGGAATATAGCTTTTGGCTTACAAGAAGTTGATAAGTTGAAACCATCAAAATATATGATTGAACTTGCTAATGAGCATATTAAAGGTGCTAAGACTTATAAAGAAGTTCAATATGAAATCAATTCTTATCATGAAAATAGTAATTCGAATGATGAAAAAGAAGCCGATGAAGTGGCAACGGCTATCTATGAGATATTAAATGATGGTGCTTTTAGATTTGATTATTTGACTTATAAAAATTATCACAAAAGATTATTTCAAAATTTAGATAAAAAGGTTTATAAAGCCGGAGAATTTAGAACTCATAATTTTACCAAAGATGAAGAGATACTGGATAATGACACAGTTACTTATCAATCTTATGACTTAATTGAAAAAACTTTAAAATATGATTTTGAAGAAGAAAAACAAATAGATTATTCTAAATTTACTAATGAAGAACTAATAAATAGAATCTCTGAATTTACATCGAGAATATGGCAAGTTCATCCTTTTAATGAGGGAAACACAAGAACTACAGCTGTATTTATTCAAAAATATTTAATAAATATAGGTTTTGATGTTAATAATGATTTATTTAAGGATAATTCGTTATACTTTAGAAATGCTTTAGTAAGGGCTAATTATACTAATTATGCTAAAGGAGTAAAGGAAACCAAAAAATATTTAATTATGTTTTTTGAGAATTTGTTATTTAATAAAAATAATAAGTTAGAAAATAATGAATTATATATAATTGAAAAAGAGGATAATTAGGATTTGGAGGTAGTACAAGTGAATAGGAAAGAGCACGAAAAAGAAGAACTTCATAAGACAATTTGGAAAATAGCTAATGAACTTAGAGGATCAGTAGATGGCTGGGATTTTAAACAATATGTTTTAGGTTTATTATTTTATAGATTTATATCTGAAAACATTGAAAATTATGTTAATGATAATCAAAGAAAAGCAGGCATTGCAGATTTTGAATATAGAAATATCTCAGATGAAGAAGCTTTATTAGGTAAAACTCAGATATTAGAAGAAAAAGGTTTTTTTATATTGCCTAGTGAATTATTTTGCAATATAAGAAAAAGTGCAGATAAAAATGAGAACTTAAATGTTGTTATATCTAATGTATTTAATAATATTGAAGCATCTGCTAGAGGTACTGCTTCAGAAAATGATGTTAAAGGTTTATTTGATGATTTTACAATAGATAATAAATTAGGTAATACTGTAGATGAAAGAAATGAAAAACTAGTTAGATTACTTAATGCTATAGGTGAATTAAGCTTTGGTGAATATACAGACAATAATATTGATTTATTTGGTGATGCGTATGAATTTTTGATGACAATGTATGCATCTTCAGCTGGTAAATCTGGTGGTGAATTTTTTACACCTCAAGAAGTTGGAGAGTTACTTGCTAGGATTGTTATAATGGATAAGACTTCTGTTAATAAGGTTTATGATCCAGCTTGTGGATCAGGTGGATTATTACTTAAATTTGCCAAGATACTAGGTAAAGAAAATGTAAGAGAAGGTTTCTTTGGGCAGGAGATTAATCTAACTACTTATAACCTAGCTAGAATTAATATGTTTTTACACAATATTAATTATAATAATTTTAATATTGAACGAGGAGATACTTTAATACATCCTGTACATTGGGATGATGAGCCATTTGATGCAATTGTTTCTAATCCACCATATTCTATTAAATGGGCAGGCAAAGAAAATCCTATACTTATTAATGATGAGAGATTTGCTCCTGCTGGAGTATTAGCTCCTTCATCAAAAGCAGATTTAGCATTTACTATGCACATGTTATCTTGGTTATCTTCAAAAGGAACTGCTGCAATAGTTGAGTTTCCTGGAGTTCTATATAGAGGTGGTGCAGAACAAAAAATCAGGCAATACATGATTGATAATAATTTTGTTGACACTGTTATTCAACTACCATCTGATTTATTTTTTGGAACTTCTATAGCAACTTGTATTTTAGTATTAAAGAAGAATAAGACCGATAATAACATACTATTTGTGGATGCTAGTGATGAGTGTGTAAGAAATACTAATAAGAATAAATTATCTGATGATAATATTAATAATATTGTTAATCTATTAAAAAATAGAGTAGCTGCTGATGGTAAAGCATATCTAGCTACTTATGAGGAAGTTAGGGATAATGATTATAATATCTCTGTTAACTCATATTTAAAAACTGACACCGGTGGCGAAACAATAGATATTGTAGAAGTAAATAGAAAATTGGCTGAGATAGTCCCAAGACAACAACAATTACGTGTTGAGTTAGAAAAGCTAATCAAAGAATTAGAGGTTGATTATCATGAATAAATCAAATATGGATAAACTTGTAGTTGAACTGTTAAATAAAGTAAAAATTGATGATAGTAAATTATTAGAAAATGATGTTCATGAAATAACATTTGTATTCCGATTTGCACATTATCTCGCTAATATTATAGAAAATACAACAAGTTATAAAGTCGATATTGAATATAATAGAGATAAGAGTAATGTAAAACGAATTGATAACAAAATAAGAAGAGTCGATTTAATTGTTCACCAAAGAGCAACTAATGATAATTTAATTGCTATTGAATTTAAAAAAGGATACGAATCTGAAACAGATAAGAGTGAATTAGAAAAACTTAAAATTGATTATTGCTATAAAAATATATATTTCATAGATTTTAAATTAGGCAAAATCGAAACATATAATAATAATGAGTGGGTATATATACAAGGTGGCTACCATGAGTAGGATTAATGATTTGATTAAAAAATTGTGTCCTAATGGAGTAAGCTATATTAAATTAGGTGAATTATTAGATTATGTTCAACCAACTAAGTATATTGTTAAAACTACAAATTATTGCCAAGAATATAAAACTCCTGTTTTGACTGCTGGACAGACATTTATTTTAGGATACACTAATGAAGAAGATGGAATTTATAAAGCAAGTAAAGATAATCCCGTAATTATATTTGATGATTTTATGGCAACCAGTCATTTAGTAGATTTTAATTTTAAAGTTAAGTCATCAGCAATAAAAATATTAGTACCCAAAACAAACAATGTATTTAAATATATTTATTATTGCATCGATAATATTAACTATATTCCTAAAGAGCATTCTAGACAATGGATTCAGAATTACAGCCAATTTAAAATACCTTTACCACCAATTGAAGTGCAAGAAGAAATAGTACGGATTCTTGATAAATTTGGCGAGCTAGAAGCGGAGCTAGAAGCGGAGCTAGAAGCGAGAAAGAGTCAATATGAATTTTGGTGTGGAAAATTGTTTGATTTTGAAGATAATGTTGAAAAGTTATCTTTAGAAAAACTATGTAATATTGTTGATTATAGAGGAAAAACACCAAAAAAGGTTGATTCAGGAATATTTTTAGTAACTGCAAAGAATATTAAAATGGGTTATATAGATTATGAATATTCAAAAGAGTATATAGCTGAAAAGGATTTAGAGGATGTTATGAGAAGAGGTAAAGCGAATGTTGGCGATGTTTTATTTACAACTGAAGCACCTTGTGGACATGTAGCGCAAGTAGATAAGAATAATATTGCTTTGGCACAACGTGTAATCAAGTATTCCTCAAAAGATTTATTACAATTAAGTAATGAATACTTAAAATATGCTTTATTATCTCATCAATTTCAAAACAAATTATCAGAAACTTCAACTGGATCTACTGTAAAAGGAATAAAGGGTTCAAAATTGCATAAAATGACTATCCCCGTTCCGTCTATTGAGAAACAAAATAAAATAGTTAGAATATTAGATAAATTTGATTCATTAGTTAATGATATTAATGTGGGTATTCCTGCTGAAATTGAATTAAGAAGACAACAATATGAATATTATAGAAACAAATTATTGTCTTTTAACGAATTAAAGGAGTGAATATGAGAAAATTTAATCAAATTACTAAAAGATTATTTCAAATTTTTCTCTATTTATTAGAAACACTTGGTTTTGCATTAGTTTTAACATTAATAACTAATAAATTTTTATCTCCTACTAACTGGTTTGATATTCTTGAAAGAGTAACTATATATTATACTTTATATCAAATTGTTATTTATAATATTTTACAGCAGTTAAATGATATTAAAAAAGATGAATATTTGGCTCTATTATCAATGTATAAATATGTTGAAATTTATAATTCAGATAAGAAGGAAGATATAAGAAAAGACATATATTGTCTAATTGAAAGTCAATTAAATAATGATATGCTAAATGATGTAAATATTAAAAATGAATATAATGAAATAAAAAAAGTTTTAGATAATAAAGGAAAGTTTGATGAAACAAAGATTAAAGTAAAAATTTTAAAATATGAACATTGTTATGAAGAAGTAGTGTTAAATTGGAAGTATTCGATTTTACTTAGAATATTTAAATAGGAAGTGAAGAAAATGAGTAATATAGGTTTAATAAGTGAGAATGATAACTCTACTGTATTAGCAGAATATACAGGTTTAAATAGAGTGGCTACATCTTTTCAAAGTGAGGATGCTCTTGAAAAAGAGCTTATTAAAACATTAGTAGATCAAGGATATGATTATTTAACTATTAATTCTGAAGATGAATTAATTTTAAATTTAAGAAGACAATTAGAAAAATTAAATAATTATGCCTTTACTGATGGTGAATGGGATTCATTCTTTGCTAAGGTTATTGCTAATAAAAATGATTACATTATAGAAAAGACTAGACTTATTCAAGAGGATTATAAGCAAGAGATTACGCTTGATTCTGGTGCTAAGAAAAATATTTATCTAATAGATAAGAATAATATCCATAACAATAGCGTTCAAGTATTAAATCAATATGTTAATAATGAAGGAAATTACGATAATAGATATGATGTCACTATTTTAGTTAATGGTCTTCCTTTAGTTCATGTAGAACTTAAAAAACGAGGAGTAGATTTAAGAGAAGCATTCAACCAAATAGAAAGATATCAAAGAGATTCATTTTGGGCAGGATGTGGGTTATATAATTTTGTTCAAATATTTGTTATATCTAATGGGACACTTACTAAGTATTATTCTAATACCACTAGAGAGTTTCATATCAATAATCAGAAAAAAAAGAAATCTAATTCATTTGAATTTACTTCCTATTGGGCAGACCAAAAAAATAATGGGATAACTGATTTAATTGATTTTGCTAAAACTTTTTTAACTAAGCATACTTTACTTAATGTCTTAACTAAATATTGTGTATTTACTAGTGAAGAAGATCTACTGGTTATGAGACCTTATCAGATAGTTGCAACCGAGAAGATATTAAATAGAATAACTATTGCTTATAACAGCAAGTTCTATGGGTCTATTAAGTCTGGTGGTTATATATGGCATACAACTGGTTCAGGTAAGACACTTACTTCTTTTAAAACATCACAACTTGCTAGTAAATTAGGTTTTATTGATAAGGTTTTGTTTGTTGTAGATAGAAAAGATTTAGATTATCAAACAATGAAAGAATATGATAGGTTTAAGGAAGGTGCAGCTAACTCTAATACCTCTACTAAGGTGTTGGAGGAACAATTGCATGATCCTAATGCTAAAATCATTATTACAACTATTCAAAAACTTTCTCAGTTTATTAAGAAGAATGAGAATAGTGAAGTTTTTAATAAGCATGTAGTATTTATTTTTGATGAATGTCATAGGTCACAATTTGGCGATATGCATAAAGCTATTATAAAAAAATTTAACAAATATTATTTATTTGGTTTTACAGGTACACCAATATTTCCAGAGAATGCTAGAACTATTAAATGTGTAGCTGAAACTACTGAGCAAATCTTTGGAGAGAGATTACATACTTATACAATTGTTAATGCAATTGCTGATAAGAATGTTTTACCTTTCAAATATGAATATGTTGGTAGAGTTGATATTAGAGATGATGTTAATGATGAAAAAGTTTACAATATAGATGAAGAAAAATTATTTGATAATCAGATGAGAATAAGTATGATTACCTTATATATAATTGATCATTTTAGTACCAAGACAAAGACTAGTGAAAGCTATGTATATTCAACTCTTGATAATGTAATAGAAGTTGCCAAAAAGCAAGATACAGAGGAAATTAAGACTAAGAAAAATGTTAATGGTTTTAATTCAATATTTGCTGTTTCTAGTATCAAAATGGCAAAGGAATACTATGCTGAATTTAAAAAAGAATTATCTTTTAGTAATAGCAATCTTAAAGTAGCATTAATTTATTCTTATGGCGTTAATGGTGAAGATGGAGTTATTGATGAAAATTCTGAGTCTACGGAGGCACTTAGTACTGATGATAGAACATTCTTAGAAGGTGCTATTAAAGATTATAATAAGATGTTTGGTACAAGTTATGATACATCATCAGAACGTTTTCAAAATTATTATAAAGATGTCTCGTTAAGAATGAAAAATAGAGAGATAGATATTTTAATCGTTGCTAATATGTTTTTAACTGGATTTGATGCTAAGACATTAAATACATTATGGGTGGATAAAAACCTTAAGTGGCATGGCTTGATACAAGCTTTTTCTAGAACTAATAGAATACTTAATAGTGTAAAAACATATGGTAATATTGTTTCGTTTAGAAATTTAGAGGATAGACTTAATGAGGCACTTGCTAAATTTGGCGATGAAGAGGCACATGGTGTAGTTTTACTAAAACCATATAAAGATTATTATTATGGTTATCAATATGATAATGGTAAAACATTTGAAGGTTATAAGTCACTAGTTGAAAAATTAACTTCTAAATTTGCACCTGGTGAGTTAATGCAAAGTGAAGCAGATCAGAAAGAGTTTATCAAACTATATGGTGCTATTCTTAAAGTGACTAATATTTTGTCATCATTTGATGAGTTCAAAGATGACGAACTAATTAATGAAAGAGATAAGCAAGACTACCATAGTGTTTATATTGAACTATATAATGACTTTAGAAATAGAACAAAACAGGAAAAAACAGATGTTACTGATGATGTAGTATTTGAAATGGAACTTATCAAATCTATAGAAGTTAACATTGATTATATCTTGGGATTAGTTAAGAAGTATCATGACTCTAACATGGAGGATAAAGAGATACTTATTACTATAGAGAAAACTATCATGGCAAGCCCTGATTTAAGAAATAAGAAGGATTTAATTATGGCATTTATTGATTCACTTGATCAGGATTCAAATGTATATGGGGATTTTGAATCATTCATGAATAGTAAAAGACGTGAAGAACTAGATAGGATAATAAGCGAAGAAAACCTAAATAAAGATGAAACATATAGTTTTATTCAAAGGGCTTTCGAACAAGGTAGAGTGGAAACTAATGGTACAGAAGTATCAACTATACTTCCACCTATGAGTATGTTTACTCCTACTAATGATAGACAAGAAAAGAAAAATAAGGTTATTGATAGATTACTTGAATTTTTCGACAAATTTTTTAGTATATCTAATGACAAATTTTAAAACTTAGTGTAGCAAAAAATATAGCCAATTTATTTTCAAATTGGCTATATAAAACAATATTCATCACTTTTTAATAATCATATCTAGTTTATCCTAGATTATTATTCTTACTGTTGTCTGGATTCGATGCTATAAATTTTTTCCCTGTTTCTGATTGAGTTCTAACATGATACTTTGGATACAAACCATTTTCTACTTTTTTTACGGCTTGGTTAATAGTCATATCGATTCCTAAGTAATTATCGTGTATCTTGGTATTAAATCCTGATGAGGTTTCGTTTTTTACAGATAATCTTTTCATATATTTGTAATCTCCTTTCTAGAAGTTACAAACAGTATAAGGAAAGAGCATAACCAAAAAACTACATAAATATTGATTTTCATAGAATTTTTGGGTATACTATTTATATCGTATAGTGGCATATATGATATTTGGAATGTTATACTTGTTTATAACTTTCTGATTTATTGCTAGAAAATCACAAATGTGGTTTTTTATTTGCCTCAATATTTTCTAGCTAAATAAATTTTATCATGTTATTTTAATAATTGCAATATTTATTTTTAATTTTTGTGTCTCACTATTGCAAAAAGTGTCCCATCATGTTATAATAGATTTAACAGTGGGAGGAAGCATAAAAATGAAAAAGAAAAATGTTATAAATTTAATAAGATATCATCAAGAAAATAATGACGCTGCTTTTAGAGCTGAAGCAATGATAATTGCTAAAGAATTTTATGATGATAATGATAATCAACTTGGAGATTATATAATGACACTACTATCTGATTCAAATTATTTTATTCCTCAAGAAGTTGTATATAATTTGAAATATTTAAAAAAGATGAATTGTGATAACTCAGTATTGCCATTGCCTAAGGCAATTACCAGTGATATAAAAGGAATTATTAATTCTTTAAAAGAGCAAAACTTTATTAATAAATTTATGTTCGAAGGCCCTCCAGGAACGGGAAAAACTGAATCAGTAAAACAAATTTCTAGAATTTTAAATAAAGTATTATATGTTGTTGATTTTAATTATATAATTGATAGTAAATTAGGGCAAACTCAAAAAAATATAGGTGAATTATTTAATGAAATAAAAATGATTCCTAATATTAATAATTGTTTAATTTTGTTTGATGAAATAGATGCTATTGCCTTAGATAGAATAAATTCGAATGATTTAAGAGAAATGGGCAGAGTGACAACAGCTTTTTTAAAGGAACTAGATGATTTAGGTGAAAATGTTGTGATATTTGCCACAACTAATCTGTATAAAAATGTTGATAAGGCTTTGAAAAGACGTTTTGACGCAGTTATTTCTTTTGGCAGATATTCGAAAGATGAATTAATTGAAACCTCTGAAATAATATTAGACAGTATGTTGCCTAAATTTAAGAAAGTAACGAAAAATAGTAGATTGTTTAGAAAAGTAATGAGTTTATATAAAAATGTTCCTTATCCAGGTGAAATGAAAAATATTTTAAGAACATCTTTAGCATTTAGTGATCCAGATAATGAATATGATTACTTAAAAAGAATTTATGAAACTATTTTACTCCAAGAAAACATGGAACAAATAGATGTTTTAAAATTATATTCTTTGGGCTTTTCAACAAGAGAAATTGAAATATTAACCGGTAAATCTAAGAGTACTGTATCAAGAATAATAAATGGTGATGCAAATGAATAAGATGTTGAAACTTAGAGGCCATTTTAAGCAAAAGAAAAGTACTTCTACATTTGGGCCCAAGCAAATGAAAACGGGAGTAATATTAACTCCAGATCATATTGAAAATGTAATATTAGATCTTGAAAAATGTAAAAAATATTGGCAAGATAAAAAGATAATTAATGGAGCACTAATATCTGTAGAATATGTTGATATTGTTCCAAAATCAAGGAGAATATCATCTTTATTTATGAACGAAAAAATAGTTGGAGCAAAATTTACTGAAAATGGCAAAAAAAAACATATAATAACTTATTATATTGATAAAGATGTTATAAATAAAACTATTAATAAACTAAATTTAATAAATGAATGTATAAAAAAAAGATTAAATGGATTTGTATCCAATGATATGTTATTATCAATAGATACTTTATTAAATTTTAATCAGTTGTCTATTTCAAAAACAAACTTTGTAGGAACTATTGTAGATTTATCAAATATAGATAAAATATATGTATTAGAAACAAATATATTTACTGAAGAGAGAAAAATTATATCGATTTTCGAAACAGAAAAAGATACTAAAGAGTTATTAATGAGCATAGGAATTGATTTGCCACTTGATAGAATAAGAAAAACAACTTTACTATTGGAGTCTAAGGAAATCGCATTGCTATCAAAAAATGCACCATATTTAATTGCAATGGAAGTCGAGGTTGAAGATATTAGTAAGATACCAGCTGAAAAAACATTTGGTATAGACAATAATTCAATTAGAAACATAAAAAAACCTAATAATGAACCTGTTATAGGCGTTATTGATACGCCATTTAATAAGAAAGTGTATTTTGCAGAATGGGTTGATTCTGATAATTATATAGAAGACATTGCAAATGATGAAGATTTTGAACACGGTACAGGAGTGTCTTCGATTATTGTTGATGGTGCTAATTTGAATCCTTTTATAAATGACGGATGTGGAAATTTTAGAGTAAAGCATTTTGGATTAAGTCCAAGTGGTAAATATAATTCTTTTAAAATAATGACTAAAATAGAGGAATTAGTAAAAGATAATCCAGATATAAAAGTATGGAATTTATCACTTGGTTCTGAAAAAGAAATACAGGAGAATTTTATATCTCCAGAAGGATCAATTTTGGACGAAATTCAAAGTCGATACGATGTGATTTTTATAGTGGCAGGCACAAATATGCCAAAGGATATTAAAGTTAAAGATTATAAAATAGGAGCTCCAGCAGATTCTATAAATTCTATTGTTGTAAATCCAGTTAATATTGATGGAGAAATAACTACTTATTCAAGAAAAGGTGGAGTATTATCTTTTTATGTAAAACCTGATGTTTGTTATTTTGGTGGAGATCAAAAAATGCCAGTAAATGTTTGCTGTATTCCAGGACAAGAAAATTTTAAAGAAGGAACATCTTATGCTGCACCATGGATTTCGAGAAAGATTGCATATTTAATTCATATTTTGGGTTTTTCTAAAGAGGAAGCAAAGGCAATACTAATCGATGCGTGTGAAAAATGGAATGAAAAATATAGTGAAGAAGAGAGATTAAGATATGGGCATGGTATCGTGCCAACTAATATAAATGACATTATTAGTACTCCAAATGATGAAATAAAATTTGTTATCTCTGGTGTATCCTTAAAATATGATACTTATAATTATCAATTGCCCGTTCCAATGAATAATGGAAAATATCCATTCGCAGCCAAAGCTACTATGTGTTATTTTCCAAAATGTGAAAGAAATCAAGGAGTAGATTATACTAACACTGAATTTGAATTGAAAATTGGCCGCCTTAAAAATAAAAAGGATGATCAGAGTTATACTATCGATTCAATAAATAATGACTTGCAAGATGAAGAGGGTGAATTAACGACTGAAGAAAAGGCAAGAAGAGAATTTAGAAAATGGGATAATACTAAATGTATTAAAGAAAAATTTTCTACTAGAAGTCGTGATAAAAAATCCTATGATAATCCATTATGGGGGATTAGTGTAACGACAAAAAATAGATTAAATCCTTTAGATGGTGAGAATATTAAATTTGGATTGGTTGTTACATTGAAAGAATTGCATGGGGTAAATAGAATAGGGGATTTTATACAAATGTGTTCATTTAATCAATGGTTTGCAGAAGAAGTTGATGTAATCAACAAATTGGATTTATATAATGAAGCTGAAAATGAAATAGAATTTGAATAATTATTTTTGTTTAAAAATTTTAGAGAAAAATAAATTTTTTTGAAATTGTTCTGTGCCCTATAAATACTGGGCAAAACGCCATAAAAGTATTTTTTCATTTCCGTTTACTTTCCGCTTAAAGTGTGCTATTATGGTAATATACGAAAATTGGAAAGAGATATGATTGAGGAGATAATTTTATCTTCTCTTTTTTATGCTTTTTTCTAAAATTTTTTGTATATATTTTTGAGAAATGAGGTGATAAAAGTAAGAAGATTTAGTAATGTTTTAAGGTCATAAAATATTTTAAAACTAAATTTTGGAGAAGAATTTTAACTGAATTTTTCTCTTTTTTGTTGCAAAAATATTTAGACTGTCAGAGACTAATTAAGGGTTTTAGGGATATTCCCTAACAAGAAATTGGGTGTGTAGACACCATGCTTGATAGTTTAAAATATAGGGTTAATTAACCCTAATTTTGATAATGAATTTTTGGCGTATTTTAAAGTCTTAAAAAACATAAAATTAAGGAGAGGTGAACCTCATGAATGTGAAGGAAACTTTCGATGAAAATAAAAATTTGGAAGACTTAATTTTGAAATATATAAAAAAGATGTTGACTTTAAAAGATAAATCATAAGGATTGTGTTATAATTATAATGCTTATTGAAGTTATACACATGGAGGGAGTAGTAAGTGTATAACAATGTAATACAAGCTCCAAATTTTTATAAAGTAGGTTTATATATACGATTAAGCGAAAGTGATGAAGATAAGTCATATGAATCAGAAAGTGAAAGTATTATCAATCAACGTAATCTATTAATGGACTATGTTAAGTCTCATGGATTTACATTAATAGATGAATATGTTGATGATGGATTTACTGGTACTAATTTTGATAGACCATCATTTAAAAGAATGATACAAGATATTGAAAGTGGTAAAATCAACTGTGTTATTACAAAAGATTTATCAAGACTTGGAAGAGATTATATTCAATGCGGTTATTATGTTGAACAATATTTTCCACAAAATAAAATTAGATATATTTCCATATTAGATCAAGTGGATACTTTTGAAGAGACCGCTAACAATGATATAGCACCTTTTAAAGCACTATTTAATGATATGACTAGCAAAGATACTTCTAAGAAGATACGTTCTATTTTAAAGAATAAAAAAGAGCAAGGAAAGTTTATTGGAAGCAAGCCTAGTTATGGTTATATGAGAGATCCACTTGATAAAGGACATTTGATACCTGACCCTGTTACTGCACCTAATGTTAAAAAGATATTTGAAATGGCTTATGAAGGTATAGGAATTAGTGATATTGTAAGTCATTTAAATGACAATTATATACTAAGCCCCAGTATGTATAAGAATACTAAGTCATCATCAAAACAAAAGACTAATATATGGACAGTATCGTCTGTTAATAAAATATTAAAAAATAGAATGTACACTGGGGATATGGTACAAAATGTTCAAACTAAGCTATCTTATAAATCACAAAAGAAAGTTGCTTTAGAAAAAAGTTTTTGGATAATAGTAGAAAATACTCATGAGCCTTTAGTTAGCAAAGAAATTTTTGAAAGTATTCAAAATTCTCCTGCTAGAACTAGAGTAACTTTTAAAAATCGTGAGAAAAGACTATTTGAAAATTTACTTATCTGTAAGGAATGTGGAAATGCTTTATCTTTAACTTATCGAAAGAATCATAAGTATTGGACTGTTAATTGTAATAAATATTCAAGAGATCCAAGAAGAGGATTATGTACTCCTCATTTCTTTCCATATGATAAATTAGAAAAAGAGTTATTAGAAATCGTAAAAAAGACTTGTAGTAAATATTTGGAAGAAATAAATGTAAAAGAATTATCAAAAAAAATTAACAATCAAGAAATAAAAAATAATAAAACTAAAGAGGAAGAAATAAATTTATTATCACAAATCAATGAATTAAAAAGAAAACTAGATGTATTATATGAAGATAGATATAATGAGGTAATTTCTGTTGATACTTATATGAGAATTGCTAAGTCTACTGAAAACAATATTGCTTCTTTAGAAAAACAATTATCAGAAATACAAAATAAAGATAAAAGCCAAAAAAATGATAAGAAAAAATTTTTTGATTATGAAAATGAGATTAAAGAACTTTTAAATTTAGATAATCCTAACAGAGAGTTGATTAAAACTTTAGTTGATAAAATTATAATTGACCAAGATAAAAATGTAGAGATTGTTTATAAGTTTAAAGTTTTAGACAATGTTAAGACTAATTTAGGTGAAGAAAAAGATTAATCACAACTTTTCCTTCACCTAAAACTTAAAAATGTGTGATTAAATAAAATACTGTAATTTCAAGGAAAAATAGTCAAAACCATCTCAAGTGTTCCGTCCCGAGGTGGCGATGGTGCAGAAGTAGTCTATGCACTTAGAAACAATAGTAAATTATCTGAAAGTATATTAAACTCACTTGCACAAGAAGGTCAAAACATAAGAAAATACTATCAAAGGAGATTACCATCTGACACCTCAAAAGATTACTACTTTATACACAGATTAACACCAAGTAATACAGAAACAGTATTAGTTGAGTATGGTTTCTTAGACAGTAAAGGCGATGACGTAAATCAATTAAAAAATAACTGGCAGGATTATGCTGAGGCAGTTGTAAGAGCAATTGCTACTGAAAAGGGCTTAAAATATACACCAATAGCAGGAAGTAATACATATGTTGTTCAAAGAGGCGACAGCCTATATTCAATAGCAAGAAAATTTGATACAACAGTTTCGGAACTTACAAGTTTAAATAATCTAACTTCTAATGAACTTCAAATAGGTCAAGTATTAAAAATTCCAACTAAAGAAGAAAATGGTGAAATAGTACCTAGTGATGAAAATACATATACAGTAAAAGCAGGGGACAGTTTATATCAAATAGCCCAAAGGTATGGAACAACAGTAGACGAGTTAAAAAGATTAAACAATTTAACAAGTAATGCATTAAGTATAGGTCAAGTACTAAAAATTCCTAGTGAAGAAATAGAAACACCTGTAGATTATTACACAGTAAAAGCAGGAGATAGTTTGTATAAAATCGCCGAAAAGTTTAATACAACAGTTAACGAATTAGTTGCTCTTAATAATTTAACTTCTACAGCATTACAAATTGGAGATGTATTAAAAATCCCTAAAGAAGAAACAAATAATGGAAACTTACAAAACACATATACAGTAAAAGCAGGAGATAGTTTATATCAAATAGCCCAAAGGTATGGAACAACAGTAGATGAACTAAAAAGATTAAACAACTTAACAAGTAATACATTAAGCATAGGGCAACAATTAATAATTCCATCTACTAGTCCTAGTGTTAATTATTATACAGTTCAAAGAGGAGATAGCCTATATTCAATAGCAAAAAAATTTGGAACAACAGTAGATAAATTAAAAACTGCTAATAATATGTCTAGTAATTTAATTAGTATAGGTCAAGAATTGGTAATTCCAACAAACTAAAAAAAGCCTGTTGGCTTTTTAATATAATTGTGGACAAACTGATGCCGCTGGTTTATAAAAACAGTGATTTTTATACCTCCCAGATAACGCCTGATCATACCATGTTGAAGTACAACTTTTTCCAGTACCTGGTGCATAAAACCAAAGTGCATGCGTTGCAGGATGAAAGTATTCACCTCTTACAATTCTTCTTGCTAGTTCTAATTCTTTAGTTGTAGCTCTACTTTGAAAAAGTGGAGCATCTTTACCTGAAAATCCACCTGGAGTTTGATATACCATCTGTTCAATACTTCTTATATTTTTAAAAGTTAAACAGTTACTAATTACCCTATTAGCACCTACATTACCAACCATAAGCATACCAAGTTCACCTTCACCAAGTGCCTCAGCCCTCATTAACCTTGCTAGTAGATCTAGTTCTCTTTCAGTATAGTCAATTATCATATTTTCACCTCTATTAAATATATGTGAATAAAACTAATAATTGTTGAAATATTAACCTTGCTGTGTTATAATTTATTTGTAACGCACAAATAGGGGTGTAGTTAAATGGTATAATAACGGTCTCCAAAACCGCTGTTGGGAGTTCGATTCTCTCCACCCCTGCCAGTAGAATGAATTGAACCAATGTGTTCGTTTTATATAAATTTAGGAGGTTTTAGTCTGAAAACAATTTAGATTTTTATGACTATGTGTGGCTTGAACAGAGTTAAAGGAATGAATGTTTATATGAAAAATAATTTAAATGGCACTAAATATATAAAAGATCCCAGACCATTTAAAGCAAAAGATGGTTCTTATTATGCTACTATGAGAGAAGTAGAAAGAGCAAATAATGATTATTTTAGAAGAGCAAAAGAAAGTTTAGTTTCAGTTAAAAAACAAATTCTTACTGATGAAGAATACTGTAATAAAATGAGAGAGTTAGGATTTGTTGAAGATCCAGAGTTTGGTAAATTTTTTTTAGGGGATATGGCTTTTTTAATGAATTTGGATGATGATATTAATGAATTAGGCGATTTAATTAAAATGAATGGTAATAATCCAACATATACATCGCAAGTTTTAATAGACTTTTCAATGAGGGGTGCTGATTTAATAGTTGGATCTGGTGCTATAGATGAGTATGGCGTTAGACAAAAAAGGGCCTTATACTGTACTAATTATAGAGAATTATATTCTAGTAAAAATAAAAAAATATAAGATGTGTATAACCTAAGATATTACTTTGGTTATATATAACATTAAAAAAATCTAAATAAAATAGTGAATTGGGAAAAGTATAAGAACAATATTCAAGTTTTTTAGATCTTTAATTATATATTAGGAGGCAATATGAAACAGGAATTAATTGATGTTCTTACTGAAAATGGAATCAAAACTGGAGAAGTACTTCCTAGAAGCGAAGTCCATAAAAAAGGATTATGGCATAGAATTATAGTTGTTGCTATTATTAATGAGAAAAATCAGATATTATTACAACAAAGAAGCGATGATAAAGATAAAAATCCTGGAATGTGGGACATTTCAGTTACAGGACATTTATCAGCAGGTCAAGATTCATTAATGGCAGCAACAAGAGAAATAAGTGAAGAAGTTAGTGTATCACTTGGTTATAGTGTTGATGTAAAAGATTTTAGGTTTATGTTCTCATATAGAAAAGAAGAAAAGGTAAATGAAAATCACTTTGATAGACAATTCTACGATTTCTTTATATTAAGACAAAGTGGACTTAACAATGAAAATATAAAGTTTCAAACAAGCGAAGTACAAGCAATTAAATTTGTTACAATTTCAGAACTAAATGAAATGAGAGAACAAGGCCTATTAGTTAATAGAGATGAATGCTATGAAGCATTATCTGAATATTTATTTAAAATGATATGAACCCCGTTTCTTGGACAAAAAAAGGAAACGAGGTTTTATTATGTCAA
>CAOKET010000005.1 GCA_948467605.1 uncultured Mycoplasmatota bacterium
TCAGTTCCATTAATAGCTCTTTTTTGAAAATGTCTTTTTTAAACAAACTAACTCTTAATCTCTTTTTTTATTAAACTTAGATTTTTGTTTTTCTTCTTTTAATTTGAACTTCAGTTCATTCATCATACTATCTATAGAGTCTGAATAAATATAATTTAAACTAATATTATTCGATGAAGTATTTGGCAAAAATAATATTCCTTTATTACTCATATCCAGATTCGTATTAAAATTAGTTATTTCATCACATATATAAGCAATATATTCATAAATTAAATTTAATATATTTATAACATAATCATCTAAACTAATATCGCAACTAATATCAAATATTTTAGATATAAACAATAAATTTGTATTCTGTTGTTTTAAAATTTTTATGTGATAAACTATAGTATTTTTATCATTTCTCTTATTCGAGTAACCTAATATTTTAATATACATCAATATCTGGGAAAGTATTAATTTGTTTATCTTTTTTATAGTTAGTTTAATTTTCAAATCTTCCATACTTTTACCCAACCTTTTTAAATTATACTAACATAAAGAAAAGACCTTTACAAGGTCTTTAAAGAGTTTTATAGGAGTCATATTTATTTTGGAGTGAAATAAAGTCATTTCATCATTATTTTTATTATTATTATTTGTACTTTTTAATTCTTCTTATAACATCACCTTCCTTATGTTTTAAGTATATATTAGGAGTGTGACAGAAATATGTCATAAAAAGCATTATTTAACGAACCATGTATTTGATATATTACAGTTGTTACTATTAGGAGTTGGATTAGGTAAATCAAATGCTAAATAACAAGGAATTTTAAATGCAACACCAAATGCAATACATGTTCCTGCTTGTAAATTTTTTAATTTAGATAATATTTCACTAGTCATATTAGGGACCATTTTAGAAATATAATCTAAATCTAATGGGTGTAACATTCTAAATATAAGAAAGTTAGATACTTGAGATAAAACAGTCTCTGATAACTCGGATGGTCTTTGTGATATAAGTCCTAATAACACACCATATTTTCTACCTTCTTTTGCTATTCTCTCGAATATATTATAGCCTAATAATTCAACATCAATATCTCTTTGAACATATCTATGTGCCTCTTCTAATATAATATGAAAAGGTAAAGACGCACGTTTTTTCAAAGATGTCGAATAATCAAATAATAACTTAGAATATATTTTAGTTAGTGATTTAGCAAATCTATCGTCTACATAACTTATATTAAAATCTATTATTTGAGCCTTTTTACCACTATTTGTTAGTAAAAGTTCTTTTATATAATCCTCTTTTGTTATATATTTTGGATATTTAAAATAAGAAGCAACTTCACTATTTATTAAATTCTCAAGTCTTACTTTAAGTACATTTATATTATCATATACTTTATCACTCTTTAAAATGCCTTCTGATATTACAGAAAACTCAAATGCTTCTCTAAGAGTATCTAAAGTATATGGAAATGATCCATCAGGCAAAATAAGTTCAAGTGAATTATCTATATATTTTTCGATAAACTCTGTTACTAATTGTATTTCATTTAATTTACCCATATTATCAATTATTAAACATTGCCTTAAAGTTCTAATATATCCAGGTTGAACTATCTTTGTATCTAAGTTTAACTCTTCTGTATTAAAAGAAGTAAGTATAGAAATTACTTGATCTCTTACATGAGATGAATTTTTACCACTATTTAATATATCTAAAAGTGTTCTTGCTATTATATTATTTTTATGTTTTATTGTTATTTCATCATTTTTACTAAAAACTGTTACTAACTTTAATGCTTTTTCAATTATTGGAAGTTGAGATACCATTGTCGCACCCAATAATAATGCTATATCATCTACTCCTAGAAACCATAAAGGTATTCTTACTAATGACGTAAATTCATCCTCTACACGCTCTGTATTAGTCGTATATACCTTAAAATTTACATAAGGGTCCATTTTATTCAATTCAGTAAATGCACTAGTGTATTCACCATAAGCATCAAACATAAATATATTAGCCATATAAGGTATCTTTTCACCTGAAAATATATTTTGCATTATTCTAGAAACAGAACAAGACTTACCACTTCCAGTATTTCCAAATATTGCAAAATGATTGCTAAAAAACTCATTTAAATCAACACTTACACTAGTGTTATCATAAAGAAGCATATTTCCAAAATTAACACATATACTATCCTTATTTGTACTAGTAAGTAATTTAAGTTCATCCAATCTTAACATTCTTATTCTAGCATTAAATGAAGGTTTATTAATAACACCCGCCTTAAATTCATTATTAATTACCTCACCATGTAAAAGTATTAATACTTGAGTTTTCTCTAAAGATAAGATTTCACCTAAAAATTCTTTATTACTATCACTTATAATTACATATTTTCCAACAATTATCCCCGCATCATTTATATCTACATCTAATTCTACTCTTAATTCTCTACCAACTATATTTATTATTCTACCTATAGACATCTTTAACCTCTTAATTGTTTAATCTATTTAAAAATTTATCAATTATTTCATTATTTTTTGGCATATTTAACACAACAGTATTTTCCTGATTTTGAAATGAGTTTTCTCTGCCAATAAGCATATTTTTAACCTTATCTACAATATTTAAGCTTTGATTTATAGATAAATTATTTTTTTCACCTATAACATAAGCACAAAAATATGGATATAACTCATATACCTTTTTCATTTCTATATCATTTAACCCACTTACTTCACAAATACTCTTTAATTTTTCATCATTTAATTTCTCGTCATTTACATATGAACTAAGTACATTAATATATAATTCTTCAGGTAATATAAACTTATCTATTTCACTATTTAATTTATAAACTCTATTTACAAAATTCATTGCTTGAAGTTTTAGCCAAACTTCTGGTGTTTTTTCTTCAGATATATATGTACTGTTTTTATAATCACAATATATTATATTTTTATCTTCCATAAAAGCAACTTTATAATCATAATAAATTTTATCAAATTCTATTTCAAATTGCTTTTCATCAACAACTGGTACATCCTCTTTTATTTCAAAGAAACTATCATCTTGTACGTATAATATCTTTGGAATATTTTTCATTTCAACAAGTGCTTTAGTTGTTGAAATACCATAATTTTTTACCCATAAATAAGCACAAAAATATGGATATAACTCATAAACTTTTTCTATGCCAGATTCCTTAACATTATTATTTTTACATAAATTATATAAATAATCTTTAAGTTCGCCTTCATCTACTGAACTTGTATAAAGTTTAGTTGCTATTAAAGTTTCTTTTTCAGGAACTTTAAAAGTTTTCTGACTACTTACATTTTCAATACCAACATTATATTCTTTAATTTCTTTTAACTCATGTTTAAACAACTTATTTATAAAATTCATTGCCTGTAATTCTAACCACAAATTATTATCATTCTCTCTACAAATTAACTCACCTGTTATTTTATTAGAGTATACGTAGTCTCCTTCTTCTTGACCTTCATATTTTCCATTTCTATAGTTAAAATAGTCATTATTAAATATAATCTCTTGTTTTTTAGCATCAGACATAGTCTCTATATTTTCTTCTCTTTTCTCTTCTACTTCCCCTTTTTCTATTTCTTCATCAGGTACTATTGTCTTTGAACTTTGAACTACTAATTCATCTTGTTTTTCACTTTCAAAGGCCTTCTTAAATTTAGTTATTATATTATCTAATTCTTTTTCATCAATATCATCTGTATTTAAGAAAAGAATATATGCATAAAGATATGGATACAATTCCTTAACTCTATCCCTATCTTTTTGAGTAAGATTATTTTCCTGACACATATCATCCATCTCATCAAAAATATCAGCATACACACTATCATTATCATCTAAGATCTTAGAACATTTATAAGTCATTCCATTATAATCTTCAACAGGCATCTCAAAATGTCTTTTATTTTTCTTAGAGAAAAGACCAGACCTTAATTCATCATCACTTTCTATCTCATTATGATATATGATATAAATACAATTCATTGCTTGTAATTCTAACCATAGTTCAAAATCATTTTCCCTAGTAATAGTTCTCTTTTTACTTATATGTTTATATGCATATGGTCCGTTTTCCCTCTCACGTACCCTATTATATTGTTCAACTAATTTATAATCATATTCTATAGTTTCATCTTTTCTATTTTTTCCCATAATTATCACCTTACTATCAGTATACCACGTATCTTAAAATTTTTCGATATTAATTTTGCTATTTAACACTTATTTTAATAACAAAATATATTTACAATTACATTATGTGATGTTATAATAATCGCTATCAAAAAAGGGGGTTTGTATATGAATGAATTAATTAAAAAAGTAAAATCAACTAGATTCTCAAAAATAACTACAGAAGAACTATTTGAATTACTAAAAGAAATTAATACAAGTGAAAATATAAAAGAAATATATGATGAAATATTTCCAATATTATTAAACAACATATACGAAAATACCCTATTAAATAAAATATACAATATTCCTGAATTAAATGATTACTGTATATACTTATTATATAATAAAATTGATTTATCAACAGTTGATATAGATATATTAATATATTTTATATATAATACACCTTGGAGAAAAAAATTCTTTTTAGATAATATAGATATAATCTCAAAAAATAGGATTCCAGAAATAATACGAAGAATATATAACCTTGATATATCATTATATAATCTTATGTTAAATTCATATAAATCAAAAGAAAATAAATTAGAATTTATAACCTATTCAGTAAAAATGATGTGTATAAGTCTAGAAGAAGGTACTATTATAGAATCTATAAAAAGGGATGAAACTACTTTAATACCAAATAATCTCGGATACTACCTCGCACAAACATCAGAATATAAAAATCTAGCATTAACACATAAAGATATATTATTTGAGTCTGCGAATAATCAAAAGTTTAGATTCTTAAGCCTATTAAATGATAAAGCACCTGAGTTGTGTAAAAAATATAAAGTTGCCTTAAAATTATATGAGTTAAGCAATCATTCAGAAAGAACAGATAGTTCTCTAAGCAACCTTATTAATTTTGGAAATTATAATAATATTAATAAAAGTATACTAACAATATCACCAGATTTACAAATAACCCCAATTTCAATAAATAAAACATCTACTAACGACGTATTTGGTTTGGGGAGTAATAATATATTAAAACTAGGTACAAAAAGATATACATATGATATTGACTTAAACTTTTTTAGAATTATACCATCTAAAGTATATTATATTAGAAATAAATCAGGACAAATATGTTCTGTAATAGAATTTCAACCTAATATATATACTGACCCCAATATTATTACACTAGAAATGATTAAAGAACTATTTTTAGACTTTATGAGACATGGTTTATATATTGCTGACCCAAATTGTTTAAAATATGAAGTAAATAACTTCGGATTACTAAGAGATTATAGGGACGCTAATTTAGGACAATATAAAAGTCACGAAGACCTTCCTGAATCATTCAAAAGATATCCATTAGTATTATTAGATGTAGACTTAGTATATAGATATGACGGACCACAAGTACCACCAATAACTATGTTAGACAACATAACTAATTTCCATAGTGATATATTAGACTATGGAAAAATAAAACAAATAAAATCATGTATAAGAAATGGGGGAAAATTATGATTAAATTAAAAATTGATGATGTAGAAGTATTAAGAGAAGAATTAGAATCAATATACAAGGAAAAAGAAAGAGAAAAAATTCTAATATGGCATTTAGAACTAACAAAACATATATGTGAAAAATCAAAGTATCAATTTAGTGAAAACGATAATATTTTACACGCAATATCTAAGTATGAATTATGGTTAGATAGTAAATGTCAAATAAAGGAACTAAAAATTGAATGTGAAAAACTTAAAAAAGTAATAAAAAAAGAAAAAAATATTTTAACTCAATCTATATTATATGCAATATATTATTCACTATCAAACTGTTATAAACCAAAAAATGCCTTATTAGCAACCGACTATTCTATTAAAGTTATAAATATTATGTATAAAGACAATAAACAAGAAATAATAAATGAGAGAATCTGGCAAATAAATAAACTTAGAAATATATAAAAAATATTAAAATATAATAATAAAGCCAACAGGCGCTATATTAAATAAATAATAAAAAGTAAGCCAATACTTACTTTTTTTAGTGAAAAAAATACATTTGCCACTAACAAACGTATTAAAAGGTTAAATTACATTATTCTTTACTTGATGTACATTCCTCTTTTTTTATTGCTTCTTTTCTTGATAAATTAAGTTTACCCCTATCATCATATCCTGTTGCCTTAACTATTATCTCATCTCCCTCAGACACAATATCAGTAACTTTTTCAACATGTTTTTCATCTAATTGAGATATTCTAACTAAGCCTTCACATCCAGGCCATAGTTCAACAAAACAACCGAAATCTTTTATTTTAACCACTGTACCTGTATATATTTGACCTATTTCAACTTCTTTGACAACATCAAGTATCATATCTTTAGTTTTTTGTATTACATCTTGATCCTTATGATAAATAACTACTCTACCATCGTCTTCTAAATCTACTTTAACTGCATTTATATCAGTAACTGATGTAACGCAACTAGCATCACAAATAATCTTAGTAATCATTTCTCCACCTTTTCCAATTACATCTTTAATCTTAAGTGGATTAATCATAAATGTTTCTACCTTTGGAGCATATTTTGATAATTCCTTTCTAGGTTCTTTTATAACACCTTCCATTAAATCAAGAATCTCCATACGTGCAAGTCTAGCCTGTTCTAATGCTTCTTTTAAAATCTGTCTAGTAATTCCTTTTATTTTTATATCCATTTGAAGTGCACATATACCATTTCTTGTACCTGCAACTTTAAAATCCATATCTCCTAAATGATCTTCCATACCTTGAATATCAGTTAATATTGTGTAACTGTCTCCATTAGTTATAAGTCCCATAGCAATACCAGCAACAGGTGCCTTTATTGGTACACCAGCGGCCATCAAAGAAAGACAACCAGCACAAATTGATGCCTGACTAGATGAACCATTACTTTCTAATATTTCAGAAACTACTCTTATAGTATAAGGAAATTCCTCTTCACTTGGAATAACTTGAGAAAGTGCTCTTTCACCAAGTGCGCCATGTCCTATTTCACGTCTACCTGGACTTCCATATCTTCCTGTTTCACCTACTGAAAAAGCAGGGAAATTATAATGCAACATAAATCTTTTAGTTTCTTCTATTTCTATACCATCTAAAATTTGATTTTCGCCTAATGATCCCAACGTAGTTATACTTAAACTTTGAGTTTGACCCCTAGTAAATAATGCTGAACCATGAGTTCTTGGAAGTATATCAATAGATGCTGATAAAGGTCTTATCTCAGTCATTGTTCTACCATCTGGTCTTATATGTTCCATTACAACTATTTTTCTAAATTCTCTATACTCTATCTCATCTAATTCTTGTTTTACTTTAGCCAAAAGTACTTTTAAATCCTCTTCTTTTAAATCTGAGTTTTCATCTTCATAAATTTTAAGTACTTCTTCTTTTAAGGCATCAATAGCGGCATATTTTTCTAACTTATCTTTTATTCTTAACGCTAAAGACATTCTAGAAGATACTAATTCATCAATACGATTTTTCATATCAATAGGTGCTTCTAAGATTTCATACTCCATCTTTTCTTTTCCAACTTCGCTAATAATTTCTTCCTGGAAAGCAACTAATTCTTTTATTGCTTCATGTCCAAACATCAATGCCTCTAACATAAGTTCTTCTGATACTTCATGACTTCCTGCCTCAACCATATTAATCGCATCTTTTGTACCAGCAACAGTTAATTGTAAATCGCATTTTTTCAATTCATCTTTAGTAGGATTTATAACAAAATTACCATCTATTAATCCAACTATAACACCAGCAACTGGTCCATCAAATGGTATTTCGCTAATACATGTACATAATGAAGACCCAAATAATGCTGTCATTTCAGGACTATTATCTTGATCAACTGATAATACTGTATTTACTATTTGTACTTCATTTTTAAACCCTTCTTTAAATAAAGGTCTCATAGGTCTATCTATCATTCTAGCACTTAAAGTTGCATTTTCACTAGGTCGACCTTCTCTTGGAATAAATCCACCTGGAATTTTACCAACAGAATATAACTTTTCTTGAAATAAAACCATCAAAGGAAAAAAATCAGATAATAAATTTACATTTTTAGATACAACTGCTGTTGATAATACAACAGTATCCTCATATCTAACTAAAACAGAACCATTTGCCTGTTTAGCAAGTTCGCCATGCTCTACTATTAATTTTCTTCCTCTAAAATTAAATTCAAATATTTTCTTTTCTTCCATAAACTTCTCCTAACATTTAACTTCTATATAATTATAACATAAATTTGTAAAAAAAAAGTTGATATATCAACTTTATTCTTTATCTTCTGACTTTTTTGTTGTTTTAGCAGTAGTTGCCTTTTTAGTTGTTTTTTCTGTAGTTTCTTTTTTAACAGTTGTTTTCTTTACTGGTTTTTCTTCAGATACTTCTTTTACTACTGCTTCTGTCTTTTTAGCAGATACTTGTTTTACTGGTTTACCTTCTAATGCAGATTTTGCAATTTCAACTAAATCTGTAAATGTTGAAGGTGAATCAATAGCAATTTCAGATAACATTTTTCTATTAACTGTTACACCTGCTTTATTAAGACCATTTATAAATTTTGAATAACTTATATCATTTAAACGACATGCAGCATTAATTCTAGTAATCCATAATTTTCTAAATTCTCTTTTATTTTGTCTTCTATCTCTATATGCATATTGATATGAATGCATTAATTGTTCTTTAGCAGTTTTATATAATCTATGTTTACTACCAAAGTAACCTTTTGCTTGTTTTAATATTTTTTTATGACGTGCCTTTGTTTGAACACCGCTTTTAACTCTTGCCATTGTTTACACCCTCCTTATATGAAATCTTTCAATCTGTTGTAGTCAGCTCTACTCAAAGTAGATCCTGATCTTTTCTTTCTATTTAATTTTGTTGTTTGTTTACCAGTATTATGTCTACTTGCTGGACAACCTATTTTAATTTTTCCACTAGGTCTTACCTTTAATACTTTACTAATTCCATTATGTGTTTTTTGTGTTTTCTTTGCCATATATATTCCCTCCTTAATTTTTCTTAGGTATTAACAACATACTCATATTTCTACCTTCTATTTTAGGTGGTTCACCTATTTCAGAAATTTCATTAAGTTTCTCTGCGAATTTTAGCAATACTTCTTTTCCAAGTTCAGTATGTGCCATTTCACGCCCCTTAAACCTTATCGTAACTCTAATTTTATTGTTTTTCTTTAAGTGTTTTTCAACATTTCTTAATCTTGTTTCAAAATCATGTACATCAATATTTACTGATAATCTAAACTCCTTAAGTTCTTGAATATTTTCACGAGACCTTTTTTCTGACTCCTTCTGCTTCTTATTCCTTTCATATTTGAATTTATTATAATCCATTATTTTACAAACTGGCGGATTTGCATTTCCATTCATTAGAACTAAATCAAATCCAGCATAAGAAGCAAGAGTAAGTGCATCTTCTCTTGATTTAACCCCTAATTGTTCCCCCTTAGGACCAATTACAAGTACTTGAGGATGTTTTATCCTATCATTAATTAACATTTCCTTATCGTTTGCTATATTAAGCACCTCCGAAAAAAAAGTGAACACTAATCGCGTGTTCACCTAATAACCCATTAATTTTAATAACTTAGGCATTATACCCATTGATCTAGCAATCGGGTGGATGAACACATCGCTTTCCTTTTTTAAATTTACTATATTAGTATATTAAATATTATTCAATTTGTCAACAATTATTTAATCTTTGAATCAATTATCTTTCTTAATGTTTCTATTTCCTCATATTTTTTAGATTGAATAGAATAAGAATTATTATTTGTAAATTTAATTATTAAGAATATAGTTAATACAAAACTTAAAATAGAAAATATTATTCCTAAAGTATAAAACTGTATACAAGTTAAAAATAATCCTAAAATTAATATTAATAATCCTATTAATACAATAATAACTTGTTTTAAAGTATTCTTTCTAGAGGCTTCTAATAAAGTCAATTTTTCCTTAAAATACTCTATTTGATCTTCTTTAGATATATTTTCATTATTCATAGTATTCATTATATTATTATATACTATCTCACTTTTGTACTTTTCATCCCCATTAATCGCTATATTTATCTTACCCTTTTTAGTTTCTTTTGCCATATTATTACCCCCAACTTAAAATAAATTATGACTTTTATATTACTACAATTCATTTTATTAGTCAATCAAATATTAGTTTATAACTTGAATACAATTATTTATTAATATACTCTTTATAAATTCTAATTAAATCTTCATCAATTAAATTTTGTGGTAAATTATCTAAATCAAAAAATCTCATTTCCTTAGATTCTGCATCCCACTTTAAACAACCACTATAATTCTTAATTAAATATAGTGCAGTATTATTTATAACGACATCTCCATTTGGATATTCACCCATTCTACCTTTACCAGAAACTAAGGATATTAAATGTAAATCTTTCTCTAACACATCTAGGTTTGTTTCTTCTTTTACTTCTCTAATAATCGTTTCTTCAAATCTTTCACCCAGTTCCTGACAACCACCTGGCAATCCCCATTTATTTCTATCTGATCTACTTTGTAATAATATTTGATTATTTTCATTTACTATTATCGCAGATGCCCCATCTTGTAATAAAACAAATTTATGTTTTAACTCGCCCATACATAATCTTGTAAAAACAGGATAACCAATTAACTTACTAAGTTCAATAATCTCATCCTTAGATAACCAATTAATAATTTGACACAATTCTGAATAAGAAATATTTCTTTTCTCACTTTGTGTCATATTTCTTACCTTATCTAAAATTTCCTTACTATTCATATTTATTCACCTCACTAATACAAAAGATTTTATAACTGTTTATATAATATAATTGTTTTTTCTGCACCATATTTATTATAATCACTTTCTGATTTCATATTTATATATTCTTCGAATTTGCTTTTTTCAAATTCCATTATATGTTTAATAAAATCTTCATCATGTAAAAATTTAGCAAATCCATCACTATATAAAACAACTATATCACCAGAATTTAAGTTTAATTTTCCAAATCTTATAAATTGAGTTGCTGACTCTTCACCAGTTAAAGCACCATATGATACAATTCTCCCATTTCTTACATTGTCTAAATTATTTCTATAATTTTTTCTAATTATAACTCTCATATCTGGATTACTCCATGGTATTCCTTGCTGTTTTATCTCTTCATCTATATATGGATCACTATATAGTTCTTTTTCATCCTCTGTTTGAAATTTAATATTACCTAAACTATCATATACAATTACACCACTATCACAAATAAATGAGTAATTTAAAATATTATTTTCTATTTTTATACAAGATGCTACTGCACCATAATAATCATTTTGTAAGTAATCACAAATCTTTATATATTTATCATTTAAAGTTTTAACTGCATTATTACATTCTATTAATCTTTCCTTCAATGTTACAGTACTATTTTTAAACGTTTCTACTACTCTTTTAGCAGCCATTTCTCCACCACTTGGTCTAGGATATTTTTCTAACATTTCTTTAAAAGTACAAGAACTCAAATCAAATACATGAGTGGGATCTCTCGTTATCCCATCTGCTACTACTGCCTCATTATTACTTGCATAGTACTGATCTTCTATGGGGAAACAACAATTAATCGTCTTTATATTTTCAAATGTATTTTTATATATAAGCATATGATTACCTCCAAACTAAGTTTAAATTTTAGAATATAACACTTATATCATAATTTATAATTATATATTATCACAATTTTATCAAAATAAAAAACAAACCTAAGCTTGTAATATTCACTTTAATACAAATAATCATTATAAATACTCGTATGCAAAACACATGTTTAGTATAATTTTAATGGATACATTTGAAATATATCAGATGCTTTCCCTTTCTGTTATCAAAAGATAAAAGAAAGGTGGTGGTAGTTATTACAAAAAGAGAAATTTCTCTATTTATTGTAATTCTACTATTATTCTTTGTAGCAATCACCTTACTATTTAAATAATAAAAACATCTGATTTCAACATTAGTTGATTTCAGATGCTATCCTATAAGGGATTGCATTTGATTCTGCCAATCAAATGTATCCTTTTTATTTTATGAAGTTTCCCTCATCTACATACATAATAGCATAAAAAAAATCTTTTTACAAGTTTTCTATTTAAAGTTCAAACAAATTTCATTATTACTAAATTTTATCTTTCTAAATTATAAAAAGGATTTAACGATTTGTAATACTCACCCTGTATTTCGAGAATATCATTTAAATTAAGGAATGAAAGTTGCTATTATTGTCATTATGTTCAGAATTATCATTATTTTCTTCAAAATCATAATATAGTTCTATATTTTCATTCATCATTTTTTCTACTTAGTCATTATTTAATTGTATATATTCACTTAATATACTTAAAAATGATGAATCATGTAAATTACCTAATGCTATTTCATCTTCTTCTATATAAGAACCACAACTACAGTTAACTACATTTCCATTAGCAGCAATCACTAGAGTATTGCTAACCTTTACTACATCATCCAGAACTTTAACATCCATTTCTTCTATGAAATCCTTATAAGTCATACTACCACCAATATTATTATCTTTAGCATTTCCTTCATTTACTGTACTTTCAATAGTTCTTATTCTAGATTCCAAAAATTTCTTATCTAAAAATGGCACCTTAGAATATTTATCTAAAGTATCCTTATCAGGACGTTTATGATATTGATCGTTAGAAATCTCAAATATTAGTTGTACTTCTTTACTTTTTTCTTTAGATGTTAAAAAATTCATAAGTTTATTTATATTATCAATTATACTTTGATCATAAATAAAACCATTAGTAATAAAAATAACATTATCAGTAATATCAATATCAAGTTCTATAATAGTATTAACCAAATATTCTATTACTTCTGGTACTAGTGTTGGTTCTCCACCAGTCATTGAAAAATGTCCTATTTCCGTTATTCTATAATCATTATTCCTAAATAAATTATCGATAACTTCTTTTGTCATATCAACATTTTGAAACTTACCCTTACAACAATGAGCACAAGTTTGATTACATCTACGAGTAGTTTGAAATGCTAATGCATCTAAAATTATATTTTTCATTAAAAACCTCCTAAAAAACTAGATAATATTGTTTTTCAACATATATTAAATTGTTCTTATAAAAATATTATATCATGTATAATTTAAATTAGTAAATTTATAAAGTTATAAATAATAATTTTAATTAATTAAACCACACTAACATTCAAACAGTTTATCAATATACAAACAAGTATATCCCTAAAACAACAAAATTTAGTATAAAATCATTGTTTCGAGAACAAATGTTTGTTATAATATATCTGGAACATTTAATAGTTGGGTGATTGCCAAACTTCATAAAGAAGGGAGGCGATATAATGAATAAGAAAGATTTTCTAATCTTTTCACTACTTATATTTATCTTCCTTTTAATATTATTGTTATTTGTAACCTTAATATAAAAGAAAATCACCTAACTCAACAATGATTTAGGTGATACACAATCTGGGCAACACTCAACACTGCAATATTGAATGTTCCTTTTTTATTTTATTCAAGTTCCCTTGACATATTCATAATAACATAAAAACGTACCTTTATCAAGTACGTTTTATTGTTACTCGAAAACACGAGTTATCATTCAAATTGGTGACCAGTACGGGATTCGAACCCGTGAATGCCGCCGTGAAAGGGCGGTGTGTTAAGCCACTTCACCAACTGGCCAAAAAAAATGGCGCCTGATGTAGGACTCGAACCTACGACCTATCGGTTAACAGCCGAGTGCTCTACCGACTGAGCTAATCAGGCACAAAATGGTGGGCCTGAATGGACTTGAACCATCGACCTCACGCTTATCAGGCGTGCGCTCTAACCACCTGAGCTACAAGCCCATCTTGTTGCACAACCAAATGACATAATTCATTCTACCTTATTTTTTTGGTTTTGGCAATATTTTTTTTGATTTTTTTTATATTTTTTTATTATATGTTATAATATATGCATGTTTTGGAGGAATTTATGAAAAAATTATATAAATTTAAACTTGATTTAGTATTCTTAAATATCGGTTCTATCGTTTTATTTTTAATATGTTTTATACCAGTTATAATATTTAACAAAGACTTTATAATAAACTTTGATTTTAATCTAGTTGTTCTATTAATATTATGGATGGGATTGCATGAATTATTACATGGTATTGGGTTTGGCATATTTAAAGGAGTAAATAAAAATAATATTAAATATGGAATACAATTAGAAAGTGGAATATTCTACTGTATGTGTAAACAAAAAATAAGTAAAACTAATATACTAGTTTCATTAATGTTTCCATTTACATTTATTGGTGTAGTTACTTTAATATTAGGATTAATATTTAAAAATTCTAGTTTAATAATGTTATCACTTGTTAATATAGCTGGTGCTATTGGTGACTTAGCAATGTTTATATCAATATTATTAATGCCAAAAAACATAGAATATATTGATTTAGATGACACTACTGGATTCTTTCTAATATCATCAAGTGATTTATCAAAATGTAGACTTATTGGTTTTAAATATGACGGTTGTGTAGATGCTAGTGAAGAAAATTTAAAATCAAAGGAAAGAGATAAAATTACTGTTACAAAACCATCATATATAATACTATTTATTTTATTAGGACTTAATATATTATCTAATATTATTACATTAATAACTAATTTAGTATAAAAACAAAAAACTTCAATTGAGAAGTTTTTTTCTATTTTACTACTATATTTATAATCTTATTTTGGATTGGTATAACTTTTACAATTTCTTTTCCTTCAATATATTTTTTAACATTCTCATTATCAAAGGCAACTTGTTTCATAACTTCTATAGAGGAATTCATTTGTATATTTTCTTTTCCTCTTACCTTTCCATTTACCTGTATTACCATTTCATAAGTATCATCTACTATTTTACTATCATCATAAGTTGGCCATACTTCATAAGAAATAGTATTATTATACCCTAATACTCTATTCCAAATTTCCTCTGTTATATGAGGTGCAATTGGATTTAGTAGTTTAATAAATCCTTCTGCATATTTCTTTGGAAATATATCCTCTTTATATACAGAATTTACAAATACCATCATTTGACTAATTGCAGTATTAAAATTAAGGGTTTCATAATCTTCAGTAATTTTCTTAACAGTTTGGTTATATATTTTATCTAAGGATTTATTCTCCTGATCCTTTATCTTATCCTCCTCAGCATATAATCTCCATACTCTATCTAAAAATCTTTTAGCACCTTCTACACCTTGTTTACTCCATGGTTTATCTGCTTCTAATGGTCCCATAAACATTTCATATAATCTTAAAGTATCAGCACCATATTCACTCACTATATCATTAGGATCTACTACATATTCTGGGAATCTTTTACCCATTTTTATACCATTTGCACCAAGTATCATGCCTTGATGAACCAACTTTTTAAATGGTTCTTTTACTCCAACTATTCCCTTATCATATAAATAATTATTCCACATTCTAGAGTATAATAAGTGTCCAACAGCATGTTCTGGTCCCCCTACATATAAATCAACTGGCATCCAGTAATCAATAAGTTTTTTATCTGCTATCTCCTCATCATTATTTGGGTCAATATATCTTAGGAAATACCATGATGAACCAGCAGAACCAGGCATTGTTGAAGTTTCTAGTTTCCCTTTTTTGCCATTATATGTAATATTTTTCCAATCATCAGCATTCTCAAGTGGTGCCATTCCATTTTTACCCTTATAATCTTTTAGTTCAGGAAGTACTAGTGGTAAATCGCAAGTCTTTAAAGCACAATCTGTTCCATCCTCAAAATGTACTATTGGAATTGGTTCCCCCCAATACCTTTGTCTTGCAAAAATCCATTCTCTTAATCTGTAATTGATTTTCTTAGTTCCTATATTATTTTGTTCTAACCATTCAATCATTTTATCAATTGCGTCTTCTTTATTAAGACCATTTAAAAATTCTGAGTTTATATGAATACCATCACCTGTATAAGCATGCTCTGATATATCATCCCCATCAAGAACCTGTATAATATCAATTCCAAATTTTTTAGCAAATTCATAATCCCTATCATCATGAGCAGGTACTGCCATTATAGCACCTGTTCCATAAGAGATAAGTACATAATCACTAATCCATATAGGAATTTCTTTATTGTTTACTGGATTAATCGCATATGCTCCTGTAAATACACCTGTTTTTTCTTTATTTAATTCTGTTCTTTCCATTTCTGATTTTTTAGAACACTCTTGCTTATATTTATTAACACTATCCTTATGTTCATCAGTAGTTATAATATCTACTAGTTCATGTTCAGGTGATAAAACGCAGTATGTTGCACCAAATAAAGTATCTGGTCTTGTTGTAAATACAGTAAATTCATGGTTCTTACCACTTACCTTAAATTTTACATGAGCACCTACACTTTTACCTATCCAATTTCTTTGCATTTCTTTTGTTGATTCTGGCCAATCTAATTCATCTAGTCCATCAATTAACCTATCAGCATATTTAGGTATATCTATTACCCATTGTTTCATATTTTTTCTAACAACTGGATAACCACCACGTTCACTTTTTCCATCAATCACTTCATCGTTTGCTAAAACAGTTCCTAATTCCTCACACCAGTTAACTGGCATATCTATATATTTAGCAAGTCCATCTTCATATAGTTTTTTAAATATCCATTGTGTCCATTTATAAAATTTTGGATCACTTGTTGATACTTGTCTATCCCAATCATATGATAAACCGATATTCTTTAATTGTGTTATAAAGGTATTTATATTTTTTTGTGTAAAACCATCTGGATGATTACCTGTTTTAATAGCAAATTGCTCAGCAGGAAGTCCAAATGAATCAAATCCAATTGGATGAAGTACATTATACCCCTGCATTCTTTTCATTCTAGCAACTATATCAGTTGCAGTATAACCTTCTGGATGCCCTGCATGCAACCCAACACCAGATGGATATGGAAACATATCTAGTGCATAATATTTTGGTTTTGAAAAATCCCATACATCAGTTTTAAATGTTTTATTATCTTCCCAATACTTTCTCCACTTTTCTTCTACTTGTTTAAATTCATACATATTATTTACCTCTCTTCTCTTTATTTTTATATTTTTTACCTAAAATGAAATACCCTAATAAAATAAGTGGTACCAAAACAACTATTCCAAGTAATAATTGCCATATATACCCATCAATTATCTCTAATCCTATAACTACTACTGTAGTAGCCATTATAAAACTATTAGTAAATGAAATATCCCATAACAGTTGATTTACATCTATATTCTTAATATCAATTTTATATTTTTTAACTAAAAATTGAATTTCTACTCTATCACTTAACTGCTTTTTACCTTTCTTAGTTTTATCATTATTACTTTTATTATATTTTCTTATAACTAATATATAATATCCTAAATATATAACAGTAAATACTACTAAAAATAATATTAATTTTTCTACAACAGTATCCATAATACCTCCTAAAAAATAAAAAAGAATTATTCTTTAAGGACGAAGATATCGCGGTACCACCTTAATTCAGAACAATTCTGCACTTTAAACTTTTAACGCAAGTAACACGGCATAAGCACCCATAAAGTAAGTTCATAAATAATATTTAAAAGTTTTCACCAACCACTTTTTCTCTATATAAATATTTATTTACTAATACTCTTTAAGAAAGTTTTATCATTCATAATATATCATATATTTTTTACAATTTCAATTACTAACTTAAAAAAGCAAGAAATTCTTGCTTAATGTCTTCTATGACCTCTACCAGGTCTTCTATTTTTTTATTCAATTTCTTTTCCCCTCCATTAATGAAATTGAATACTAGTACATCATTAATTGTAAAAATGTCAATAAAAATTTAAAGTTTATAACATCACCTATTACTAATTATCACTATACATATAATCTAATAATTTTAATATTAAAGGATAATAGTTTTTCGGTATTAATTTTTTTAGTTTTATTATTTCTATTCGTTTTTGTTTTAAATCATTATTACTAAATATTATACTGCTAAGTTTTTCTTTTAATGGAGTTTCTATAGGTAAATCACTTATAGTTAAATCTAAATCTTCTTCATATTTTTTTAATAAATCTAATTCTAAATTATTGCCTGTTAATTTTATATTTAAATCTGTTAAAGTATTAACGTTACTTAATATAATTATTAAATTATTATCTTCCAATCTATATTCAAAATTTATATCGATATTATTATTCTTACATACTATTTGTGTTGGTAATGAAGTGTTCCTTAATATAAACTTATATTTTCTATATGTAGGTATTACATTATTAACACCTTTTATTGGTTTTAAATTTATATTTATTTCATTATCACTATAAGTATAATTTATATTAGTTATAATAAAATATCCTTGTTTATACATCAAAGTATTACCATCATCTTCATAAAGTTCATAATTATTACTTCTACCAGGAAAAATCATTATATCAAGTTCATCTTTATTATCAAAATTTTTATCTATATTTAATGGAATAATTCCACCTGCTTTTACAAATACTGGATATTCTTCCTTTTTATAAAGACCTACATATTCTTTTCCACCAATATATTTCCTACCAGATCTTAAATCATACCATATACCATCTGGCAATAAAAACTTATGAACTACTCTTTTTATCATATAATCTCTTTTTACTGTTATTGGAGATACAAACATTTGCGATCCAAAATAGTATTCACTTATATATTGTGGTTCATCATATACTTCTTTATTAGTATAATAAAATGGTTTTATAAATGGTATTGCATTAAAAGAATAATTATAACCTTCAGAATATATATATGGTATTAACCTATGTCTTAAGTTTAAATAATCTTTTACTATATATTGTGTACTAATAGATCTATTCCATGGTTCTTTCTTATAATATTTTGAAGTTCCACCATGAAATCTTAATATTGGACTAAAGACACCCAACTGTACATATCTAATATATAACTCATCATCTTCCATTCCACCATAATAACCACCAATATCATGACTTATCCAAGATACACCTATATTAGCAGCCCTTGATGTATAATATGGCAATTTATTTAAGGTTTCATAACTTACCTTTGTTCTACCAGAATATACTATACAATTTCTATGAGGTGCGATTGTACAAGCACGGCTTAAAACAACAGGTCTATTTTCTCTAAAATCATTTGTCAAATTTAAATATCTATCTATAATATTTATATCTAAAATATTTTTTCTATAATCTAACCAAAATGTATTAATACCCATACCTTTATATGTAAAAACTACATTTGCAATCAAAGTTTTAATAAACTTTTCATCTAATACGTTATATGTTAAAAGTATATCATCCCCAAATTTATTTGTATATTTTATCCCAGAATCAAAATTTACATTTAACCCTAATCTTACATTATGCTGCTTCATATAAGTAATTAAATCAGTAGGTGATGGTACTAAATAATCATTAAATATATATTTAGATGTATCAATAGTTTTATCATCAAGATCAAATTCATGCCAATATTTATCAAGTAAAATAACTGATAGAGGGATACCATTTTCTTCAAAATTCTGAACAAGATCAATTAATTCATCTGTTTTATATCTATAATCTCTACTCCACCATACACCAAATGCATACTTAGGTGGTAACACTGGAAAACCAGTTAATAAAAAATAATCTTTTAATGCAAGTTCAAAGTCATTTCTATACATAAATAAATAAATATCTATATGTATATTTTCTCTATTTGTATATATTCCATTTTCTAGTAAAACTCTAGATTTTGAATCATCAAAACTAGCAAATCCATCTATTGAATATAACCCTTTTATAGTTTTAACTCCACTATTAAATGATGGCTTTATTCCACCATAATTTCTAATTTCCGGATGACCATAATACCAAGTTTTATCTTGACTTACTAATTCAACCTTTAAATTAGTAGATGGATTAATTTTATTTCCTAAAAAGGGCATATCTTTTTTATATGTTAATATAAAATATTTAGTTGTTATTTTTAATAACTTACCATTTTCTTCTACTTCAAATTGTGGTATTTCAAAATTTCTATTTACCACAAATTCGGTTAATCTATCTTCAAAAATACCATTAGTACTATATTCTAATCTTACTAATCTTTCAGTTAATACAGTTATTCTATAATATTTACCTTGAAATACATTAGTCCTATTATCCATATTATCTCTTCCCTTTTATTCTATATAAATATTATCATAAATACTAAAATATAACAAGATTATAATCCCCAAATACCTAACCCCTTAACTCTAGCATGACCTTCTGCCTCTTTTAAAATACTTAAATACTTATAATCTCCATATATATATTTTACTTCTGCATACCCATTTTTTACTAAATTAAGTTGTAAAAGTTCATTATCTATAAAAATCCATGCCAAAACTCTACCATACTTATCATATTTATCCGAAGATTTATCAAATTCTAACTCTATTTTTTTAGCATTCTTTAACATATTACAAGTATAAATACTTGCTTCCCTTCCATATGGTTCTTCATTTTTACCAATTTCTTTAGTGTTAATAGCAAGAAATCTTAAATTCACTATATCACCATTATAATTTATCTTTGCAGTATCTCCATCTATACAATTAACTAGAGTCACACTTACTCTTTCATTATAGTTTTCTTCTTGTTTTTTATCATATATAATTACAAATATTATTATAGTAAGCATAATTATACTACTAATAATCTTTTTCATTTTTACCTCAAAAGAACTAGTATTAATAAATTACTAGTTCCACTCTCATCCTTACATCTTTATTTAATCTTAAAGTTGCCTTTTTTCCATTAGATAAATTAATTGTTTTATTTGATAAATCTCTTGCAAATATATCAGTTAACTCACCATAATCATCTATACTTAAGGCCTTTGTTCTTATATATATAACATAAGTGCCCTTCTCTAGTGTAGATATATCCATCTTAGCATCAAACCAAGAACGTTTCTTAGATAAATTATCAGGTACTCTTAATGTAACCTCATAATCCCCATTATCTATAAAACCAACATCATATGTTTTCCTATCAAAATTAGATGTATTTTCTAAAATAATTTGTCTTTCAACATTTATGGAATCACTATAATTTCCACCTACATTATAAGAAGTTCCTCTAATAAATAAGTTATTATTTTCAAAACCTATATTTACATAATCATTAAACATATTATCATTTGTAGGATTATTTACATTAGTTATGTTTCCACTATCTCTAATTGATAATTCTATTGGAACATAATTAGAGTAATAGTTTGTTCTAAATAAATATCCTCTATTATCTATAGTAACTTTCTTAACTGTTTGTCTTCCAAATACATTGTTTAATAAAACTTCTGACTCAAAATCATTTACTCTAGCCCTAACATATAATGCATAATCCCCTTGTTCAATAGAACTTAAATCAATACTTGCATTTATATTTGTATTAGAATAACTATGCTCATTTAATGCGATTACTTTATCTTGTTTTGACTTTGTAAAATCCTTTAATATAAGATCATATTTTACATTATAATTTTCAGATAATTCTACACCATCAACTTTTAAAGTAGCAATGAGATTAAACTTTTTACTTGTACTATCATATGTCAACTTTGTTAAATCAAATACCCCTGTTTTCTTAATATAATTCTTATTATCTTCTTGTTGATTATCTTCAGGTTTAACATCTGGTTTATTATCATTTTCCCCATTTGATGGAGCATCAGTAATAGAGGCATATGAGGCACTTATATAACCAACTAAATTATTAGGAGAATTATATATTATTTTATACCATTTATTATTTCCATTTACACTTGCACCTGTAACTTCTTCAAGAACAACAAAATTAATATATTGTAATGCTATTTGGCCCACTTTACTTGAAGTAGTATTTGCTTCACTTCTTATATAAAGTGAATTATTATTCATATTATTTCCTATTTTATAATCAGAAACTTGAGTAACTTTAGATGCATCTATAAAACCAGTTGAACCAGCAGATACATCATAAGTTATTTGATATGAATAATTTTTTTCATCTGTGTATGCTAATTTTGTTGCAACTACATATGTGTCTTTCTTTTGTGTTAAAGATAAAGAGTTAACAAGCACACTATCACTATATATAGAAGTATCTTCTTTTAATTTTAATAGTATTGGTTTATCTAGTGTTTTATATTTAATAGATGCGAGTAATTTATTATATTCATTATCATATTTTAAATCAGACGCCTTAATCCATTCAGTTCTATTATTATAATTTACTAAATAACCAATATCGCCTTTATCATTATATGCCCTCTCTACAAGTAATACTTTAGAACCTGCCTTTATAGTTTGATAAGTGTTTAATGTAAATAACGAATCATAATACATATTAGTATCAACAGATACTTCATAGTATTCATCAGTATCAGCTTTTTTATAGTTTATACCTGTATCTTTAGTATTAACAGATGATGGATTTCTATATGAGTCAGGATTATTTATCTTTTCTAATGTTGTAGAGTGAATATAAACATATTCATTAAAATTATATAATCCAGTTTTATATGGTTGATCATTATTTAAAGCAGAATCAAATAATACTTTATACCATATTTTACTTCCCTGATATTCCTCACCTTCTACTTCATCAACTATTATAAATGTAGGGTATCTATCCCATGGTATTTTATGTATAACTTTACTAGAAGTATTTGGTTCTTTTCTTACATTTACTGGGTTCCCTATAGTTTTTAATCCAATAGTATAATAATTGTAATCCCTTAATCCATATAATTTATCTATTTTATAGTAATAAGAAGTTGCCTTCTCACCCCAGTATGGATCAGAAGCATACTTTACATTTACACCGGCATATTTATTTCCCAAATAACTACCAAAATATCTCCAATCTCCTGTATAAGCATATCCCCTTGACATGTATACATCAGCATGATAATAGATACTGTACATTACACTTGAATAAGCAGTAGAACTTCCCATTGGATCATAATCGTATGCAGCATGCCCAAAAACATTATTTTTAGTCATTGCTATATTAGATGACCCTTTAGCACTTTCATTTAGTGAAATACCATAACTGATAAGAGCATTAATTCCATATGTATTTTGAGAAGTTATGAAATAATGACCTTGTCCATAAAGCTTAGAATTACTTATTGTTTTACCTTCACTTCTTAAATAAGCATCTAATTCAGCACTAGTAATATTAGTCTTAGATCTTTGAGGTAAGTATTGATAATAATTATAATATGGTCTCCATCTATTATAAGTATTATCTCTAGTATCATTTTTATAATCATCTATCATTTGATATAAACTAGTATAAAAATAATGACCATCATAACTGTAATAATCTACATTTTCACTTAAATACTCAGGTGCAGGTCCTAAAGAATATGAAGCACTATATGAATTATCCCGTCCAACCTCATTTGTAATATAATGTACAAGAGAGCCATTTACTACTCTATATTTATTAGGAGATTTAACTAGAGTTAAGGGCACAATTTCATACGCTGTATTTCCATCCTCTTTTTTTGTTATAAATTGCTCCAATCCACTAAGTGATATTTTAGCCCTAGTAGTTGAATCATTTCCTGTATAATAAACTGATATTAATGCAGCATCTGATGCATAATAACCATTAACATAACTTGCCTGACTATTAGATGTAGAAGATGTATATAAATATGTATTAAAATTAGCACTTGGCTTTGTCCTAAGGTTAACTAAAGCATACTTACTATCTACATAATTATTCTTATATATAATACTTGGTATACCATTATCAATGCCCATATCGTTCATAGCAGTTAAGGCATCATTATATGAATCATAACATGCAACATGATTTATACTATTAGATGAAACAGTAACTAATTCATAATTACTACAATCACTTCTATTTATATTAGATACTGTATATGCTAATACTTTAGAATTTGAGAAAAATAAACATATAAACACAAAAATAAATAATATCTTTTTATTCATATTTTTTCTCCTCCTCTACCTAAATAATATTATAACAAATTTATACCCATTTTGACAAATTTTTGAGTATTTAAAAAAACTTTACGTTAATATATTTTATATTTCTTTTACCATTGTTTTAATAACAAATTTATTATATAATATAATAGTTGAAAACGGAGGAATACTATGAATCAAAAGAGAAAGAAAAAATCAGTTAATAAAATGGTAAATATAGTATTAATTGTATCTACTATATTAATATGTATATTATTAGCAGGTTCATCTACATATCTAATATACAATATAACTTTATTTAATGGAATCGAAAACTTTATTAGAAATTGCGCTATTGTAATACTTATATTACTTGCCTTAGTTTTAATTTTATGCTCAGTAAACTTAAAGATAAAGGGTAAAAAAATTGGTTTAATTATAATATTAGTAGTTATGACTATTATAAGTATTGGAGAATTATATGTATCAAGTATTGCAAAAAAAGCATCTGATACTTTAGATAATATAACTAGTACAAAAATTACATACTCAACTAGTATAGTTACATTAAAATCTAATTCATATAATTCAATAAATGATGTTAAAAACAAAAAAATAGGAATGATAGATGATGAAACTAGCATAGATGCACATGTAATAGCAAAAGATATAATAAAAGAACAAAAAATATCAGAAAATAATATAATTGTGTATGAAGATTTCTATACAATGATGGATGACTTATATGCAGGTAAAATAGATGCTTTATTTATAATGACTAATTATACTGTATTATACACAACTATAGAAAAATATGCTAATATCGCTAATGAAACTAAAATAATACATACAAAAGAAAAGAAAATGGATAAACAAGTTGATAAAAATGCAGCAACTGCCTCTATAACCGAACCATTTACAGTACTTATTATGGGTGTTGACTCAACACTACAAGAAGTTAAAAATGGTGCTGCTAATGGAGATGCATTAATATTAGTTACATTTAATCCAAAAACTCTAAATGCAACTGTACTAAGTATTCCAAGAGATACGTATGTTCCAATAATGTGTTTTAAAAACCACATTAGAAATAAAATTACACACTCTGCATGGTATGGTGAATCATGTGTAGAAAGAACAATAGAAAATTTTACAGGAATTAATATAGATTATTATGTAACAATAAACTTTAAAGGTGTTGTAGGATTAATAGATGCAATTGGTGGAATTGATATAGATGTACCATTCAAATTCTGTGAACAAGATAGTAACCGTCTATGGGGTGAAAACCAAATATGTCTTGAAAAAGGATATCAACATCTAAACGGAGAACAAGCACTAGCATTTGCAAGACATAGAAAAACATTAAAAACAGGAGATATACAACGTGGTCTTGACCAACAAATAGTAATTGAAGGTATAATGAATCAACTTACAAATATAAAAAGTGTTGCTCAAGTTATAAATATCTTAGATGTAATTGGTAATAGTATGGATACTAACTTCTCAAGAAGTCAAATATTAGATTTCTATGAAGTAGGTAAAAATATATTACTATCATCAGATTCAAGTGCTAATACATTCAAAATGCAACAACTATTCCTTAATGGATATGGTGCAATGATATATGATGCAGGCATGGGATTAGTATTATATAATTATATTTACTATGATAGTAGTCTTGCTGCAGTAACAAAAGCAATGAAAGTAAACCTAGGACTAGAAAATCCAGAAATTATAAAAAAATTCTCATTCTCAGCAAATACACCATATGAAACAACAATAATAGGTAAAAAAGAAAATAAAACCTCAACTAGTTACCCTGTTATACCATCATTTGTTGGAAAAGATAGATCAGTCGCAGAAGCATGGGCTAGAAAAAACGGAAAAAGTATAAAAGTAGTAGAAATTCAATCTACAAACACTAATGATACTGATGGAACAATAATTTCACAAAATGTTCATGCAAATACTTTATTATCAAGTTTCTCAAGTTTTACAATCAATGTAATAAAAAAGACAACTAGTGGAAACAATAGCAGTGCCTCATCTAAACCATCTAACAGTAGTTCTTCAAAACCATCTAATAGTTCTTCATCAAATACATCGTCTACAACAAGTTCTAATAAACCTTCATCTAGCTCTCAAATAAACAGTTCTAGCACAAGTAAACCATCTAACTCTTCAAGTAAAACAACTAGTGCAAGTGCCACTAGTAATTAATATATAAATATAAAAAGAATACTTATAACAAATAAAATAAGTATTCTTTTTCTTATACCTAATTGGATAAGGATTCTATTTCTTCTTTTGTAAGATTAGTATATTTAATTATCATATTAATATCTACACCATCTTCCAACATATTTCTTGCTATTTCCTTTTGTTCCTCTTTAGCACCTTGTTCAATTCCCTGCTTGATTCCTTGCTTGATTCCCTTTTCAATACCCCTCTCCATTCCTCTTTCTTCTCCTATTTTTTCTGCATACTTTACTTTTGTATTCCATACTTTCCTTGCCTCTTCCTCTGCATCATATAATCCTAGTATATTCTCATCTTCATTTAACTCTTCTATTCTCTTTTCTATTTTCTTCATTATATTATCATCTCCTGCGATCTTCTTAGCGAACTTTCTTGTCTCTGCTTTTAGTAATAAGCAATATCTTTCAAACTCACTTAAAAACTCTACAGGTTTATTATAACATGTATTATATATGTATTCTAGGTCTATGTAATATTTAATAGGATTTTCTGGCAATATTATATTAGTATCTTCTTCCATATATATAAATTTATATATCTCTTTATTTTTCTTAAAACTATCAAAATTATTGAAGTTTATCTGTATTACTTTTTTTACATCTATATAATCTTCATCCTCTTTATATAGTGATGATGATATCTTATGCATATAAGCATCATTTTTTAAGAATAATCCATCATAGTAATCCTTATTCATTTCTAGATTTATTATATTATTTCCTATATTTACTATTATGTCACTTCTCATTTTTTTATCTTTTTTATTATCTACTATATGTTCTACATTTTGTACTTTAATATCATTTAAATCTTCTTTTTTAATACCCGTTACATTTGATATTATTCCTATTAGATAATCTTTATTAGCATTATCTAACATTATCGCTTTAAACATAAAATCATATGTTCCTGGTATTAGTTCCGTTTTTTCCTTTATAATTTAAAACACCTCCATTATTATTATTCGAGGTATTTTTCTTTTTTCCTTTTAAATATTATTATTTCCTATTTTCTCATAATATTCCTCTAAAGTAATACCACAATTAAATATCTCAGTGGAAATGCTTTTACCAACATACCTAATATGCCATGGTTCATAACTATAACCAGTAATATCTTCTCTACCTTTTGGATATCTTAATATAAAACCAAAGTCACTTAAATGCTTATGTACTTTTTCTTCAAATACTAAAGTTGTTCTATCAAAATTATCATTGCAAGAAATAAATCCTTCTTTATCAAAATATATTATTAAATCTATCGCAAGACCCGTGTGATGTTCACTACATCCTATTGGTGCTACAAAAGAAGAAGCATAATTTTCCCCATACATTGATACAAACTCTTCATATATTATTTCTTGTTCAATCTTTGATCTATACGCACACTCTATTTCTACTATAATATCTTCATACTCCATAAGATAATGCTTTAACTTTAGAAATTGACTAAATGCCTTTTCTTCTATTAGAACATCATTACCATTTACATCTTTAATATTAATAAGTTTTACATCATTAATAAAATCATCACTTATTTTATTTTGCCTATTTACTAATATATCATATTTCATAATTTAAATCTCCTTATATATATTATAATATATATAGGAGGAGATTACTATGTTTGATATGCATTATGATTTACTGTCTAGAATTTATTATGATTATATAAAATATGGAAATATAACTGATGATACAAAAAATGATATAAAAAATATTTTTAATACTAATAATATAATAGGTAGTTGTATTAATCTATATTTTATGAATGAACAAGAAATGTTAGAAGAAATAGGACTGAACAGTAACCAATTAGAAGATGTGCTTGGTATTTTCAAAAAGTCAGTAGAACTCATTAATAGTTTAAAAGATGAAGGAATAATAGATAAAAATATAAAATTTATTTATAGTATTGAGGGTTGTGACTATATTAAGGATGAAAACACTTTAGATGAACTATATAAACTAGGTCTTAGATCGATCCTATTAGTATGGAATAATAAAAATAAATATGGTTCTGGTAACGAAAGTGAAATTGGACTTACTAAACTTGGAAAAAGCTTTATTAAACATGCGATTGATCTTGGAATCATAATAGATGTATCACATGCTAATTATAATACATTCTGTGATATATTAAATGTGGTTAAAGAGGAAAAGAAAAAAGGAAAGGCACCAATTTTAATCGCATCACACTCTAATTCAAGACAGTTACACAATGTTCCTAGAAATTTAACATACCAACAATTAATAGATTTAAAAAATCTAGATGGATATATAGGAATAGTTGCATATAATCCATTTATTGGAGATAGTAACTTTAAAGAAAACTATTTAAAACATATAAATTATATGATTGAAGAAATAGGATTTTCTATAGATAGAGTTTTACTGAGTACAGACAATATGAGTTTTATAGATAATACTGATTGTACATTTAATGTATATAATATAGCAAATGAACTATATACACTGTTATCTAGCAAATATTCTACTAGTGATATAAACAAAATGTTATATGAAAATGCCTATGAAATTCTTAAAAAAGTTAAAAGAGACAAAATATAATGTCTCTTTATTATTTATCTAAATCATCAATTGTCATTCCATCATCTTCTAATATAGCTTTAAATTCATTTTTAAACACTATAGCCTGCTTTTTTATTACATCAGGATATATTGTTTGAGAATTTATTAATGCCTTATAAACATGCTTTAAAGTAACAACAGGGGAGTTCTCAAATAGTGCATATGAAAATGCCTTAGAAAGATGTGTTAAACATATATCAGGATATTGACTAGACATACCAAATATTCTTTTATATTCAGAAGTTGAGTCAATTAAAAACTTACATATAAGTTCAATTACAAAACTACTATATTTAAGTTTAATACCAGTTTTGGCTTCAATTCTAGGATATGAACCCATCATTATTTTAAGTGCAGTTTCTTGATCTGGTTCAGGAGCATCTACACGTTCAAAACGTCTTAAAAATGCCCTATCTCTTACTATATATCTATCATATTCATCATATGTAGTAGCACCTATCATTTTTATTGAACCCCTATCTAGACATGGTTTTAACATATTTGCAATATCTAGTGAACCTTCTGTATTACCTATTAATGTATGTATTTCATCAATAAATAATATTACATTATCCATCTCTTTAAGTTCATCAACTAATGACTGTAATCTAGTTTCAATGCTTCCTCCTACACCACCAATAAGTGCAGTTGTATTAACCTTTATAATAGACCAATTCTTAAGCAAATCTGGTACTTCTCCTCTTGCAATCCTATATGCTAAACCCTCAACTATTGCAGTCTTACCAACTCCAGGAAGACCAACTAAAATCGCTGATTTATCAGGTGTTAATAAAATAAGAATTAACTCCTTTATTTCCTCATCACGCGCTATTGCTGGATTTGTAATATACTTCCTTAAAGTATAATCTTCACCATACAAACTAAGCATACCATTTTCCCTTAATTTAAGTGGCTCCCTTGTTTGCACTTTACCATCTAATACTTCATCATCAAAATCTAATATTTCATCACTATTATTCATATTACACCCTTCTTTATACATTTCTTTTTTTCTTAAATACACTTAATAATAATCCTCTAGCCCTATTTATTAAATTACTAAACTCTTTAAATGTAAATTTTAATATTATAGATACTAAAGATAATATAACTATAAATGAAACTCCCAACATTAATGTTAGTTTAAAATAGCTACTAGAATTATTAACAATAATACTTTCTATAGGATTTAATAGTAAAGCACCTAATATAAATAACAAAATAGTTATTACATAAGTCATTATTATTTTAGACATTTTTATATTAGGAAATACTCTTTTTGAAATTAAATTTGCTCTTAATACCATAGATGTTATTATATCTATAGTAGTAGATAATAATATTCCAATAACTCTTAGTTTAATAGTTGGCATCAATATTATAAATAATACTGATAAAACTAAGTTTATTAATGAAGTAATAAACATATATGGTTTGCTTTCCTTATATAATCCATTTGCAGTTATCGCAGTTATTAATGGCATAGTACAAGTAACACTTAAAAATAAATTTAATCCAAATAAAATAACTGTGACATAATTAATATAATCTGTTAAATAATTAACTGTTTTATCACTAACCCAAATACTAATAAAACCTCTTATTCCAAGTATATAACATATACCTATAGTAGCACCAAGTAATATCATTAATACTTGATATTCCCTAAATAATTTATATGTTTTTTTATTATCATCTTTGGCAAATGAATTACCGAATGGATGAGCAATTACTTGTGCTATTCTATTCATTATTGTATATAAGAATGATGAAATATAATTATAAGCACCATACACACTTACCATTACCGCTCCTATAAACTTCATTATAAGAACTGAATCTACGTTGTTAGCAACCAAATAACCAACTTGATGCCAAAATACATCCTTTGTCATTGCTTTTGCTGATGTATCAATTTTCATACTTTTCTTTAACCATGGATATGCCTTTTTGCCAACGATATATACTAATAACTCTTCTAAGATTTTTACAAACAATATTATAAGTGCAATGGTTACTAAACTAGGTATAAGTTTTACTATAAATATTATTAATATATCACATAAAATTCTTATTATATTAGTTATGAGTGAATATATATATTTTCTTTGATCTGCAAAAAGTACACTACTATATGAATATGAACAACAAAAAAATGGAAGTAAATATGATGAAGATATTATTGCAAAGCATATTATTACTTCTGATATATGAGTTTTTACTCCAAAGATCGTAGGGAGTAAAAAACATGTTATAAATATTAATCCTGCTATTATAAGTCCTAATTTTCTATATATTTTTTTAGAACCATTAAATATCTTTACTATTGCTTCTTTATCGTCATTAGCAAATGGCTTATATAATTTATATGTAACAGCAGAAGTAAAACCTGCTTCTACTAAAAATAAATAAGATATTATTCTATTTATAAAATCATAATAACCATTAAGTTCAGAACCCAAATTATTTATTAATACACTAAATTTTACTAATCCTAATAACCCTATTATAAAATATGGTACTATCTCAATTATCCAAGAAAGTGCAATTCTTTTTGTCCTCAATACTACCATCTCCTATTATTAATAATACCATTTTTCATGTATATAAGCAAATAAAAACTCAATTATTTAACAATAATTAAGTTTTCTGCAACTTCTTCAAGAGCCTTACCTATACTCTTCTTAGATTTATATTTTTTTAATTGATAATACTTATCTTCATCTATTTGTCTAGCCCTTTTTGCTGCGATGTGAACTAGGCGATATTTTGAATCAACTATAAGTAACATTTTATCAATTGATGGATATATCACACTATCTCCTCCTCTTATTTTTATAATAACCTACCATTATAATTTTTTCAATATTAGTTTACATCATATTTAATATACTTTACATAAAAAATTATATGCTTGTACATAACAATATATCTACTTTTATATTATATTCAGTTTAAATATTATTATTACTTACATACAAAAACAAAATTTATAAATAAATTACACATCAGACCTAACAATTTATTTTTTTAATACCTATGCCATTTACCTACCACCAAGCAGACTTAAACTCCGATAGTTGCTACCATACTCATATTTTATTATTATTTGTTTTAACTTAAAATTTGAATTTATCCTAAATTTATAAGTTCTATTTATTAACATAATTAAACATCTTAAGTTTTCTTAGTGAGTTAATTACATACAAGGAACATCTGTTAAACGCTTTTTAAAAGAACCTTCCTATTATATAAAAAAAGAGATTAAAAATCTCATATAATTTTACTTAATATCATTTTCATAAGCCGCTTTTATTTTCTTATATACACCAGGTTCAATCAGATCAATTGTACTTATTGCAATTTCTAATGATTTTCTATAATCTCCTTTTAAAAATAAGTCTTCAGCAATATCTAATCCTTCTTTTATATCATAATCACTTGTCCTATACCTATTACCATAAACAATAGAAGTTTCTGTAAGAATAGCATTCTTAATCATCTCATCAGTTGTACTATATAATTTAAAAACTAAATCTCTTGCAGTATCTACCCTAGTATTTAATACTTTTATAGATATCGGTTTTCTAGATAATTCCTTTACTATTTCTTTTATTGCTTCCTTGGCATCTTGCAACTCCACATAATAATTATTAGGAATTACAGGAAGTTTATATTCTCTTGTTTTAAAATGTGCTTTTTTAAGTAAAGATATTATTTCATCAAGTTGCCCTCTTGCTCTTGTCTCATCCTCTTTCATACTGCCAATAGAACTTAAAAACTCATCAAAACTAGTTTCTAAATTTCCAAGCCTAACAGATAAGGCTTCTATTTCACCATATAACTTGCTATATGCGAATGCTTTCTCTTTTCCTTGTTCAGCAAGAATTTTATAGTCATCACTTAATTCACACAATTCTGAATACAATTTATTTATATTATCTATTTCTTCTTCTTTCAAATCATAAGTAGTTTGTATACTATCAAATTGCTTATATATATCATTCATTATTGTAGTTATCTTATTTAAAGTTCTTTTTAATTCTTCTATTCCATTTTCATACTTTCTCTTATAATCCTTTTCTTTCTCTAAATCACCAAATAATGAATCCAAATACTCAGATATAGTTTTTAATTCAAAAACACAATCTTCCAAATTTAAACTTTTAGTTCTATCATAAATATCAACTAATTTTTTATTAGTTTCTTCAATATTGTATTCAATGTTTAAATAATCAATCACATATCCTTCTTTTTCCATTGTATTACACATTTGAGTTAAATCTCTTTGCTTTTTAGGGATTATACTTTTGACCATTAAAATTATATTAGGAACCTCTTCTAATACTATTTCCATATAATTAATCATTTCTTCAATTGAACTTATTATATGTTCAACTTCGTCATAATTATTTTTTTCCATTTGAATTTCAAAATCAGAAAACCTTTTCTCTATATTTTCAAATTGCAACTTTATGAATTTAGATATTTCACCAAACTCATTTTCAGTTTCATTATACCTATCAAATATTTCTCTATATCTAGTTTTTAATTTTATTATTTTAGTACGATTTTCTTCTTCACTTAATGTAATACTTTTAATATTATTTAAAATTTTATTAGTCTTCGATTTTATTTTATATATTTCAAGTTCTATTTTAGAAAACTTTTCTACTGCTTGCTTATACTTCTTATTCTCAATCAACTCGTCTGCTTCGATAAGCATATCCGTTATTAATGGTATATTGTTTTCCTTTATGCCTTCTACTTTTCCATTCCAATAATCATATCTTGCCTGCATTTGATCATTTTTTATAAGATCATGTGCCTTTGATAATTCGGATAATATATCAGAATCTAAAATTAAATTCTTGTTTCTTTCTAATTTTTCTAATTCCTGTTTATATTTTTTATTTTGAAACTTACTAATAACAAATAATATTCCTATTATACATGCAATTGCTAATATGAAAAAAGTAATAATCAGTAATAACATAATATCATCCATAAGTTCACCTTCTCTATTCTAAAAACATTTTATCACATTTTTCGACTTTTTTTACTCCTTTTTTTATTATTCCACAATTTTGTTATTATTTACATATATTTAGAATATATTTTTATTGACTATATTGAAAATAAATAATATAATATTTTTGTTTGATTACAAAAACAGCGTTATTGCAGATAATGTAATGTGTTGATTGCCTTTTATAGGTTATTTTAGTAACTATAGCATGGTAGCGAAAAAATCAAAATCAACTCCCTATATTATTGTGTAATAACCTTCTTGTATCAAAAAGAAGGAGGACAAAAATGTCAAGATATACTGGACCAAGTCATAGACAAAGTCGTCGTGTAGGATTTTCTTTAACAGAAACTGGTAAAGATTTAAAAAGACCATATAAACCAGGTCAACATGGACAAGGTGGAAGAAGAGCAAAAGTTTCAGAATATGGTACTCAATTATTAGAAAAACAAAAAGTAAAATTTATGTATGGACTTACTGAAAGACAATTTAAAATTCTTTTCAATAAGGCTGCCAAAATAAAAGGTATTCATGGTGAAAACTTCTTATTCTTACTTGAATCAAGATTAGATAACTTAGTTTATCGTATGGGATTAGCAAGTACTAGAAGAGCAGCAAGGCAAATAGTAAACCATGGACATATATTAGTAAATGGTTCAAAAGTTGATATACCATCATACCAAGTTAAACCAGGTGATGTTATTAGTGTAAAAGAAAAATCATTATCACATCCTGCTATGTTAGCATCTCTTGAAGAAAGAACATCAATCTCTGATTTTGTTACTTTCGATAAGAAGAAAATGGAAGGTACATATGTTAGATTACCTGAAAGAAGCGAACTTAGCGCAGATATTAATGAATCATTAATAGTTGAATTCTACAGTAGATAATAATTAAACTTCACAAAAAGTGAAGTTTTTTTAGTTTAAACTATCATTAAATTTTTCTATTAAAATCATTTTTAAATCATTATCAGTTATTTCCTCTAATTCATCACTATTAATAATCTCGCTAAAATTTATATTTTTATTGTCATTAACATCTATTAAATAACAATAATTTCTTTCATTGTATTCGACTATTGATACAACAATATAATCCCTATTATCACTTAAAGTTAAAATATCACCTTTCTCTAACAATTCCATCATCTCCATTCAAAATCCAATTGGAAAAATGTTGTGGATTTTTTATATTTAATCTATTTGGCTTTATTATTACTCTACCAAAATTATTTTGACTATTAACTAACTTACTAGCACATAAAATACAAGTTTTATAAAAAGCATCATCAATATCATAAGAATCCGCTAGAGTTTTAGAATATGAATTTATATCTTCAATACTAATTCCCCTTTTTAATGCAGTTGCAATTAAAACAATTAATTTCGCAGACAAAATAGATCTATTAATATCATTATCAGATATAATACCAATCTTAGTTCTTATATTTCCCATTACATTGCACCTCTATAATAAATATATTACTTAAAAATAAAACATCTGTCAAACTAAAATAAGAAGCGTATAGCTTCTTATTTACATTAAAACTTAAGTAAGTAATATTTTTTCTTACCTCGTTTTAATATACTAAACTTATTGTATATAGCATTGTCTTTAGAAACTATAAAATTTTCATCATTTATCACTTCATCATTAATAGAAATAGCGTTACTTGATAAAAATTCTCTTAATTCTCTCTTGCTAGATACAACATTATTATTTACAAGTAATTCTGTAATATTCATAGATTCATCAACTTTTATTGATGGAACGTCTTTAAATGCCATATTTATTTCATCTTCTGACAAGTTATTTATACACCCACTAAAAAGTGCTTCACTTATTTTAAGTGCTCTATTATATTCTTCTTCTCCATGTAAGAATGTAATTACTTCGCGTGCTAATAACTTATGTGCTTCTCTTAGATGTGGATTTTCTTTATGTCTTTTTTCTATCTCTTCTATTTCTTCCTTTGTTAGGAATGTATATATTTTTAAGTAATCTATTACCATTTCATCTTCTACATTTAAGAAAAATTGATATAACTCATAACTAGATGTTTTATTTTTATCAAGCCATAATGCATTACCTTCACTTTTTCCAAACTTAGTTCCATCTTTTGTAGTTACTAAAGGCATAGTAAATGCATAAACCTCATTACCAGTTTTCTTCTTTATTAAATCAACACCAGCAGTAATATTTCCCCATTGGTCAGATCCAGCAACTTGTAATGTACATCCTCTTGTTTGATATAAATGTAAAAAATCCATTGCTTGCATTATCATATAAGAAAATTCAGTATAAGTTATTCCAGTTTCAAGCCTTCTTCTAATTATATCTTTATCTAGCATATAATTAATATTAAAATACTTGCCATATTCCCTTAAAAAAGTTATAAAATTGATATCCTTAGACCAATCATAATTATTAACAACTTCAAATCCAAATATTTCCTTTGCTTGCTTAGTTAGTCCATTTATATTCTCTTCTATTTCATCTTCTGACTTCATTTCACGTTCAGTAGTTGGTCTTGGATCACCTATTCTACCAGTTGCTCCACCTATTAATAAAATTGGATTATGACCATGTTCTTTTAATCTTTTTGCAATTAAAAAACTCGATAAATGTCCTATATGCATTGAAGGTGCGGTAGGATCTGTACCTATATAAAAAGTCATACCACCCTCATTTAACTTTTTTTCTAATTCAGGACTAGTAATATCTTTTATAAGTCCTCTCCATTTTAATTCTTCATATAATGTCATAAAGTTTCCTCCTAAAAATGATTATAACAAAAACAATAAAAATAATAAAGAAAAAAGCACTAGTTTGCGCTTTTTTTAGCCTTTGTTTCTTGTTTTTCTAACTTTGAAACAATTTCTTTTAATGCTACTATTGTTTTTTCCCTTAAATCTTCAACCATATTTTGTAATACTGGTGTACCTTTTTCTTTAACTACTAAAACTAATTCTTCAGTTTTGTTTTTTAATTGTTCTGCTTTTTGTTTGGCCAAAGATAATGCTTTTTCTTTATCTAAATCTTTTAAGTCTTCTTTTATTTGATTAATCTTTTTTTCTAAATCTTCTCTTACTTCTTTAATATCTATTTCTTTTACTTTATTTAAAAGTTCACTTAGTTTTAATTTTAATTGCTTTCTTGTTTCACTACCAGATTGTGGTGCCAATAAAAGTGCAGCCCCAGCACCAACTAATGCTCCTAGAAAAAATTTACCCTTACCACATTTTTTATTCTTCATCCTCTTCTATTTCCTCCTTAACTTTTTTTCTTTTTTTACGGTTAAAAATTGCATTTATTAAGTCAACGATCTTATCTACTAAAAAATCGTTTACTGTAGATAGTTTATCCGTAACTACATCTATTATACTAAACATTACATCTAAAGATGACACTTTTCCCTCAATATCATCTGCTATCCTATTTACTTTATCAACTGTCTTTATTAACTTAAACGCAAGTATAATAAGCATTACTAATGCAAATGCACCTAATAAATATAATACTATTACTAATATATTATTCGCTAATTCCATTATTTTCGTCTCCTTCTTTTTCTTCCTTATCGTACATTGAATCAATTAAGTTAAATAAATCTTGCTCTATAGTATCCTCTAATATTGACTTTTTATCTTTTTTTAATTTAATTATATCATCTTCAGTATTATTATCTGTATTATATACCATACCTAAATTATCATAATTTCCTATTGCCTCTTCTATAGTTATATCTTTATTAGGATTTATTTTTTCTTCCACTTGTTTCTTTAAGTTATTATCACCAGTCATAGTTTTTTCTATTTCATCGGCTAAAGTGCCATATGCTTTTTTTCTTACATTTTCAAAACTCATTTCATTGTCTTTATGTCTTGTAACATGAGTATCTTTAGTTTTAATATCTTCTTTTTTATAATTTTTATCTAGCACTCCATATATTGGAGATATTGCAGGAGACACCCTAAAAGTTTTTACAGGTTCTGATTGTTTAGTTTGATTTTGAGATTTAATTTTATCATCTTTAACATCAGATTCTACTCTACTATTATATTCTTCCCTTTGTTTATTGCTTACTGACTTTTCAGGTGGAATAGTTTTAGCAAAATCTTCTTCTGTAAATACTACTGGGAATTTAAAACTAGCATCAGTTTTAAATAAATCTCTCTCATTTATCATCTCAGATTGTTCTTCTTTTACTCTCCTTTTAGGCTTTTGTACCTGTTCTAGTTCCTCATCCTCATCATCATCATCTTCATTATCCCAAAAAATTGTCTTTACCTTATCTAAAATTTTCATTATGACACCTCTTTATTTATTCATTAGCGTTTTCTTTTGTTATTATATCGTCCTCTAAATCAGTAGTTTTATCTTGATTATCACCAGTAATATCTATATCTGGTCCTTCGTATTTATCATATTGTTTCTCATAATCAAGAAAGTTAACTTTCTCTCTATCATTAGTCTTAATATTAAATTTTTCCTCATAACTTCCAACTATTTCACTATTTTTGCCAAGAGTTAATATATTATCCGAAAAACTAACTGATTTTAATATAGATAAAATATTTATCAAAGCAGAATTTAAATTACCTTTTTCAATATAAGATTCTACATATGAATAGTTATAATATATTTTTGCAAAATATTTATTATCTACTTCTGATATAACAACATAACCATTTTTATCTAAATCTTTATAAAAATATGAATTTTCTTTTGATGGATATAAAACTTCAGTTTTATTTAAATAACCTACTACATCTATAAAAAGATAATATGTATCACCAGATGAGTATAACCTTTCATTAAAATCATCAACACTTTGCCTACTTACACCCATTGGAAGATAATACTTATATCCCCTACCTACTGCATTAGTATACTTAAGTTTTTGCGATAATATTGTCGTAACAACACCATCAATTGATTTATCATCAATACGACTTAATGTACACCCAGTTAATAACATAATAACAGATAATAGTAACATTACTCTTTTCATTTATCCACCTACTATAACTAATTATATCAAAAAATAAGAGAATTGCATATATTTTTTAAATATTATTTTTTATATGCCTCTAATTTAAATATTTTTTTATTTAACAATGAAAACTTCATTTCATACTCAGTTTGAATATTATTATCATTAAACTTACTATTATGCAAATCAAAAGTAATATTAGATAATTTATATCCATGACTACTTAAAGTTTCAATTGAATATATAAATAACTCCTCATTATCAGTTTTTTGAACTATTTTACAATCACTACTAAAAATCCTATCATACACATCTAAAAATTGCTCACTAGTTAAACGTCTTTTATAATGGCGTTTTTTAGGCCAAGGATCGGAGAAATTCAAATATATAGTATCAATCTCTTTATCAAATATATCACTTAAATATAAAGCATTAATTCTAACAAACCTTAAATTAGGTAATTTTAATTCCTCTTGTTTTTCAATTGCTCTTAGTAAAACACTATCAAACATCTCTATTCCAATAAAATTTGTATCAGGATTTAAACGTGCCATTTCAGTTATAAAGTTTCCTTTACCGCAACCAATTTCTATTCTTATTTTATTATTATTTTTAAATACACTGCTCCAATTACCTTTATAATTTTCAGCATCTAAAACCAAATAACTACTTGCTTCAATTTTTTCCTTAGCATATTTTATTTTTTTAATTCTCATGATACCACCTTATATAGATAATATCATCTTTTTACATCAATATCAAACTTAAATAAAGAACACACAATAAAACCTATAATACAAATAAAAATCATAAGTTTTATATCACCAATAAATAAAAGGATAAAAGATATTATAACCCTAGATATATTAAACAGATTTTCAGTTATTAAAATATAACTCATATAATCAAAACTCTTACCCAAATTATACACACTAGAACCAAAAGATAACTCTTGCATTTTTATAAATATTCCCTCTACTATAGCAAGAGATAAAAATATATATTGATCATGAACCAATAATTTTAAGAAAAAAGATACTGCTAAACATATTATCATAAATCCTAAATAAGTATTATGTTTTATCTTAATTACTTTAGAGAAAATATATATTACTAACATACTTGCTAAACCAATTAAAAAATTAAAAATTCCTAAATAAGTATAAGTTTTATTTATATAGATAAATATATATAATGGAAATAAACTAAGTATAACAGTTTTAAACTGCTCAAAAACCATTACTAATTTACTTTTTAATGGTATATCTGATAGTTTTTTTAAACCACAACTATGTATATCATCTATTTTTATATATAGTAAAGGTATTATACTTATTAAATTTATCACAAATACTATTATTATAAGTATATATAAGTTAAACTTTTCCATTACATAAGCACCTATATAAACAGATGGCATAAGTGCTAGTATATTAATAATTGATATACTCCCAATACCACTAGTAACATTTGATTTTTTAATAACCTGTAACATATATATATTTCTTATAGTCCAATAACTATATACATAAATAGATGTAAGTAAAGATAATATAATAATACTTATAATATCATTATTCATATTATATAAAAAATAATATGTAACACCTATGGCAATAGAACTTATTAAAATAAGCACCTTATAACTAACTTTTTTTAATAACTTAATAAATATACAATTAATTGGTATTGCAAATAAATACCTAAAAAAGAAATACAATACTATATCTTTTATACTAAACCCATAATTATATAAAATAAGCGGTGGAAAAGTTTCGATTAAACCACGCCCAAACATAGACAAAAATACAAATATATTATATTTCTTCAAGTTATTCATATTATCACCTATTTTATTATTTACAAAATTAATACTATTTATTAAAAAAACAAAAAATTTATATATGTTATAATATATTTGGTGATATTATGAACTTTAAATATTCCTTAGATAATAAACGTTATCATACTCTAAATTACCATTATAAATCTTTATTTAATTGCAAAATTGCCAAGGTAAGTTTAAATGCTAATTTTACATGCCCAAATATTGATGGTACAAAAGGATATGGAGGATGTATATATTGTTCCAAACTAAATAGTGGAGACTTTGCTGGTAATAAAAATGACGATTTAATTACCCAATTTAATTCAATAAAAAGTATTATGGAAAAAAAATGGAGTGATTCAAAATATATTGGATACTTTCAAGCAAATAGTAATACATATAGTGATGTTGAAACTTTAAAAGAAAAATACGAACCAATTTTAAAAATTGATAATGTTGTAGGATTAGCAATTGCAACACGCGCTGATTGTATAGATGATGAAATACTAGAATATTTAAGTGAGTTAAATTCTAGAACATATCTTACTATAGAACTTGGATTACAAACTATACATGATAAAACCGCAAAACTAATAAATAGATGTCATACATTAAAAGAATTTGAATATACAGTAAATAAATTAAAGGAAAAAGGCATTAGAGTAGTTGTGCATATAATGAATGGACTTCCATTTGAGGATAAAAATATGATGCTAGAAACAACTAAATACTTAAACAATTTAAATATTGATGGTATAAAAATACATATGTTACACATCTTAAAAGATACCGCAATGGAAACATTATATGAAAAAACCAAATTTCACATATTAACAAGAGAAGAATATGTAGATATTGTATGTGATCAAATCGAATTATTAAACGAAAATGTTGTTATTGAAAGAGTTACAAGTGACCCTAATCTGGTAGATTTAATAGAACCACATTGGCTTATAAAAAAACTATGTGTTCTTAATGAAATAGATAAGGAATTAAAAAAACGCAATTCTTATCAAGGAATAAAAGCACAAAAAAAATAAAGCACTCCAAATGCTTTATTTTATTATAGAATTTTTTTTGTAAAAACTTAATGTTACACCTTTACTTGAATAGCCAGCCAAATAATCAACTGTTGATGAATCCTTTACTATTAAGGTTGTTGGAGTTCCCCACTTAGTATTATTTTCAAAAAAATCCACACTATTTATAAGTTGATTATACTCACTATCAGTTAGTTTTGTAATATCAAGATAATAAATATTAATATTTTCATCATATGCAATCTCATCTATTATAGGTTTATACATATTACAATAACCACAAGTAGTTTGTACTAATACTACTACACTTGGTGTACTCCTTTTATAAAACAACATAAATCTATCGAAATCTATTTCAATTAAATTATCATATTCATCATAATCATAATCATATGTATCATCTTCATCATAATAATCTTCCCAATGATCATCATGTTCATATGATTCATCACTATATTCATTAAAGAGTATCATAGGAATTAATATTAAAACAATACATATAATTCTAATTATAACACCTATACCAAATATAGCCCAAGAAACTATATTAAGTACTTTACCATTATGCATTTTTCTTTGTTTTAAATCAACATTGGTCTCATTCTTACAAATACTTAAATAAACAATTGCTATAATACTAAAGGTTAATGCAGTAAAGTTTAATGTTAAAAATGAAAGTATAGTAACTACTATAGATGCTACAAAAGCACCATTAGAATTTTTAATAGAGTTAATACCAATATTGTTAGTAGTATTGTTATTGTTGCTACTATTATTAACAGTATTTTCTTCTACATTTATATTACTTTCTTCTTTATTTTTTATAGAATCTAATTTTTCTTCTACAATATTATCCTTTTCTTCTTTAACTTCTTCACTATTTACTTTAGAATTTTCTTCTACTTTCATACCACAATTTGGGCAAAACTTACTAGTTTTTGATAACTTTTTGCCACATGAACTACAATTCATAAATACCTCCACAATCTAGATATATAATATCACTTTATTATATGATTATCAACTAAGTAATTATTATTAATTACTTGATTTCAAACCAATCACCCTCGCTTATAACTTTAATATTGCCATTATTTACAAAAACATTATATCACATTAAAATCAAGAAAAAAGTGCTAGATTCTCTATAAATCTAACACTTGATATTCAATAATGGTCGGAAAGACAGGATTTGAACCTGCAACCCTTTGGTCCCAAACCAAATGCTCTGCCAAGTTGAGCCACTTTCCGAGAATGGCGCGCCCGATAGGATTTGAACCCATAGCCTCTTGATCCGTAGTCAAGCGCTCTATCCAATTGAGCTACGGGCGCATCAATAATTTGCTATTACCGCCCCATGCTTTAGTATTATATAACATATATAAAAATTTTGCAATATATTTTACAAATTTAGTTAAATAAATTTGAATACATAAATCACTATAATATATTATATGACATATAACAATAAATATAATAAAGTAATTAATATTTCTGTGCCAACACAATTAAGGAAGAACTTAATGTAGGAAATGTTAATGCTTCATCAGATATATCTGCAACACTAACTGTATAGCTATTATCTTTAAGGAATTTTGAAATTACACCAGTATTACCACCAATGTCAATTATTTTAAAATCTGATTTTTCTTTTTTACTTTTTATAAATGCAACATCTACTAAATTTAGTATTATCTCTATTCTCTTTTTATGATTTTTCCAAGTAGAATATTTATCAAACTCATCATCATTGCTATATCTTTTTAAATTAAACTCAGTTATGGCATTCATACTTATTCTCCTTAAAAATTTAATATTTTAATTGTTTTTGCTTATCTTGTTTATTTAGTTTTACATCATCATTAACCCTAATTAAAGTTAACATTTCCTTAAAACCATCCAAAGTTTCTCTAATATTTTTTCTTAATTGACCATTAGTTGCAACCTTTGTAATAGTATCTGTAATACCATATTTTAAAGTGTTTTTTAATGCTTTTGGTACTATATTTAAACTAGTAATTGCTAAATTTTTACAATTAGATAAATTCAATTTTACCATAAATTGCACTACTTGTTCTTGAACTAATTCTATTGCACTACATTTATTACTAGAGAAATTACTTATCCCATTTAAACATACAAACGCTTTAGCCATACTAAACAAAAAATTAGGTGGAACAAATTCATATTTCAAACAAATATTAACCATATCAATAAAATAACAAGTTACCTCTTTACCTTTTATATTTTTGCAATATTCCATTAAATCTTTTTTAAACATCTCTCTTTTTAAATCACACATATCACCATAATTAATCAACATATTATACATTTTCTCATAATTACCAGAATATACAGTTAAAAAGAAGTCTCTACACATTTTAGCATCACTATCACTCAAAGCACATAATAAACCCATATCTAAAAAACAGATATTACCATTTTCATCTATACATATATTACCACTATGAGGGTCTCCATGAAAAACGATTTGTTTATCATTGAACATTGCATAAAAACTAAGTTTAATATAACTATTAATCGCATTAGCAATTACTTTTTTATTTTTACTATCTAATTCCATTTTATTAATTGTCTTTGATTTTATAAACTCCATAATAATTATATTATCAGTACAATACTCTTCATATAGTTTAGGCACCTTTATTTTTTTTGTATCTCTTACCTTCCCATTAACACTACTAGCAAAATTTTGGTATGTCTTAATATTTTCTATTTCATTTCTAAAATCAGTTTCTTGTTTTATCCATTCTAAGTATAAATCTAATGCATGATCCCCACCAGTAATATTGCTAATATTGACAAATTTACCAAATCTATGAACTATTTTTCTTATTCTTTTTATATCTCTATCTATTGTTTTAGTTATATCTCTTCTTCTTATCTTTATAGCAACCTCTTCACCAGTTTTAAGTATTGCTCTATGAACTTGTGATACAGATGCAGAACCAACTGGTTGTTTTTCTATATAACTAAATATATTATATAACTCTTCACCATATTCAGTTTTTAATATTTTTTCAATCTCATCATAACTAATAGGATTACAATCATCACAAATACCAGATAACATCTTTCTATCTTCTTCAGTAAATAAATCACCGTAGTTCTGAGTTGCTAATATCTGTGCTAGTTTAATATAAACTACACCCATGTTTTGAGAAAATTTTTTTATCACTAATCCATTATTTTTTCTAAGAATAAATTTATTAAACAATAATTTTACTATTTCCAAATATAATTTCATTTTAACCCCCATAAAATATAGTAAATATTATAACATGAAATTACAATTTTTAAACCCTTATTTTATTATAATATCACCCTGATTATATTCATTCTTAACCTTAATTGATTGTTCAATAGTTTGTATTACTGAACTGGATAACAGTTTATGATCTACATTAAAATTATTTTTTCTTTCAACATCAAGTTTATAATCAATCATCATATCTACATTATTCTTTATAACTTCTGCATCATGTCTATCTTTTGGTCTAGCATTTTTCTTTGCATTATAAATACTCTCTAAACTCATCATCCTATATGAAATACCATTATGATATCTTACTAAATTAGAAAAAGACATATCTGTATATGATTTAGAATAATGATGTTCATCAACAAATAGTTGTCTATTAGTATCTTCACCTTCATAATAATATTCTTTAGTAGTTATACTATTATCATCTTGTCTTTCAAATAAAAATAAACCAATACTCATAGGAGTTCCTTTACATACAATCATATACTCATGACCATGTTCTTCTTTATAATCCATATTACTAACAAACTCAAAATCAGAACTAGAATCTACTAATTCCTTTAATAAAGCTAATTGTTGTTCATTTATAAATAAATCTAAATCGCCATGATATCTTTCAAGTTTGTGATTAGTTGCTAAATATCCCATTAATCCACCTGTATAATAACAGTCAAATTTTCCGCTAATTAATTCATTAAATCTATCAAATGTTTCTATTACTAATCTATGATTTTCATCTAAAGACATTTTAGTACATTCCATGTTCATACCCTTAATCCAGTTTAATCTACCAATTAAATCATCAACTGATCTATATTTTTCTGGATTTAACTTTATAATATTACCAGTTTCAGAATAAATATCATCAAGATTTATAATTTTTCTTTGATATAAATCATTTAATAAAATTAAAATATTATCAATAGCATCGTCTATATTCATATAACATAATCTATTAATTATATTATCTATTTCGTTCTTATCTGATATATTAGCCATTTTAGAAAAAGTATAAACTAGTTCAGTAATTAACCTATTTTTATCTTGGTCCATATTACACCTCATACATGTTTAATTATATCATAGATTACTATTAAAACTTAAATTATAATATTAAATCTAATAAAAGTTGACATGCTCATTTTAAAATTTTATTTCAATTATTTTATATTACGTGTGCTATAATACAATTAAGGGTGTGAATATATGAGTAATAGTAACTATTTTAATAATTTATATGATGAATCTACCCCATTAGTATTTTCTGATGGAACAGAAATCTACAATGACTTAAAAAAAGAATATAATACACACAACAAAGGATACTTTATATATGGTCCATCAGGAGTTGGTAAGTCATACTTCATTAATAATCAAAAGCAAAAAACATTTTAATACATCTTTGTTATTTAAATTACTAATAGTTACAATTTCAGTTTCCTTTTAAATTCTTGATGAATTCTTTTGAATTACTATTTTTTATTTCATAAACAAAATTTAAAGCAGCATTATCTAGTTTTTGTAAAGTAGTATTCTCAATTATATAATCATATGGATAATTATCTACATTAGCATCAGAATAATTAGTTTCTATATTTGCAAGACCAGTTCTTTTCACTAACAATGCTTTAGCACCAAAAGCATTTACTGCTCTTTTTATTTCCTCTGGTTCACGTATATGAATAAATAAAATTTCATCATCAGAATTTTCAAACTGAGTAACCGCAACTCTAATACTATTAAATGCCATATCATTATAATCTGTAGTCAACTTCTTTAAATCACTTAAGAATTTGCGATCTTTTTCTGTTTTTTGACCATTCCATCCAATTAATTTTGCAACTTCTTTTACTTTGTCTACTGAAGAAAAATTCATAACTTTACCATATTTTGAGCAATATTCAACAAAAGTGTCCTTTCCACTTCCACCAGTACCATTAATAATTATTATTTGTTTGTTCATATTATCCTTACCCTCCTAACTAATATTATTATACTATAAAATCAAAGAACATTAAAGGACGAATTTAGTATCAATCTAGTACATTGGGAAGTAGTACAACAATACATTAGTCAAAAGAAATAGTTAGTAATAAACTTAAAAATATAGTTACAGTAATAAAAATAAACGCAATTATTAATTTTCGCGCTTATTTTATAAACTTTATTGATCATTTTGAGTTAATTGCTTTGAATAACCCCTCTTTTGCATATTATCGATAGTAATTGTAGAAGCTAAATTAATTGCTTTTAACAGTTCATCATAAATCCACTCTTTTTGTTCTAAAGTTATAGAACTTTTTTCACCACATGTCTTTCCAACAACTCCATGTGTAATATTATATCTAACATCTATTTCTTGTGGAATATTATCACCGAAATAATTTATATAGATTACCTCGCCTATATCATCCTGTTCTACTCTTGTAGAATAATAATGTAAAACACTCAAATATTGTTGATTACCTAGTATGTACATTAATTGATAAGAAAAACCATCAGGGCGTCTATAATAACTTACTTCATTTTCTGATGCAATGTCTGTAATATGAATTTGACAACAATTTTCTCTTTGCATTCCATTTTCAAAATTATAAACGTCAGAACTAATATTAACTTTTGAAAGATAATTAATCATTTCATCTAAATCTATTTTCTCATTTATATAAGGATTTACAACTTTATCAAATTTATCAATTGCATTTCTAAATTGTTTTCCAAAAGATGTTTTTCTATCATTTTCTACTGTTCTTAAAAATATTTCTGAATTTTTTGAATCAGATTTCATCCACTCATAAGTAGAAATATAAGGATTTACTTTTTTCAAAATTCTTGAGTTAATAGTGGCCATTAGTTCATCAAATCTTTTTACTTCTGTTTCTACTAATCCTTGTTTTCTAGCAAAATAATCTTTCATTTCTAACAAAAGAATTACTAGACCTTCCTTTGTATCAATATGATAAGTACCAATATATTTATTTTCATTTACCCTACGTGAAAGATTTTTTCTTGCTTTCTTACACTTTTCTAAATATTCTTCATCATTTAAATTTTGCTCCACATATTCTTGAATATCTTTTTTATATTTATCATCGATACATCGTTCATTAGGATTCCAATCACTACATCCTCCATCAACTCTTATTTCATAAGGGTTATTAGGATATTTTTCATATATAATATTTGCCACTTCAAGAGGGATTTTACCCTTTACAACAGTAAAATAACTACCTCCAAAATAAATTGCAATATTTTGCCAATAATGAACTTCCTCACTAGAGTTATATATTCCAGTAGTAGTTGTTAAAGGATTATTTATTCCAACATTTTTCATTACCTCATTAAATTCTAAACGATTCACAAACCCACCTCTTTAATTAGTATTCAATATATTATATGGTATAGCATTTGTAAAATTAATTAGAATCTAAAACAATTAATTGTCTTCACACGTTCATTGATGTTATCAATATACGTTTTTCTAAATTGGTAAAACAATTTAAGTTCTATAGATATCATAAATTTAGGCATATTAAAACTCGAAACATAAAAGTTCGAGTTTGATATCAATCTGGTGGCTCCGGACAGAATCGAACTGCCCACACGAGGATTTTCAGTCCTCTGCTCTACCGACTGAGCTACGAAGCCAAAAAAAATAAATGGCGGTTCCGACGGGACTTGAACCCGCGATCTTCTGCGTGACAGGCAGACGTGATAACCACTACACTACGGAACCAAAACCAACGCATAAATAATATAACATACTAATACGAAATATGTCAACAAAGATTTTACATTTTTTAAATTTTATATAAAAAAACAGTTTTTAAACTGTAATTATCAATGGTTGCGGGAGCTGGATTTGAACCAACGACCTTCGGGTTATGAGCCCGACGAGCTACCGAACTGCTCCATCCCGCGATAATTAATATTCTAATATATTATATACAAATATTTTAGAAATATTACAAAAATAAATGGCGGAGGAAAAGGGATTCGAACCCCTGCGCCGCTCACACGACCTTCCGGTTTTCAAGACCGGTCCCTTCAACCAGACTTGGGTATTCCTCCAAAATGGTGCGGGTAGAGGGACTTGAACCCCCATGTCTAGGACACTAGATCCTAAGTCTAGCGCGTCTGCCAATTCCGCCATACCCGCGATGGTGGACCCTGTAGGACTCGAACCTACGACCGTCCGGTTATGAGCCGGATGCTCTAACCAACTGAGCTAAGGGTCCATTGCTTTTATATAATATCATATTCCTAATCTTTATGCAATATTATTCTTTTAAATTTTAAAAAAAAATTAAAGAGGAATATATTCTAGCAGCCTCTACAAACCACAATCTTATATATTCCCCTTAAAAATGTTCCTAATTGCTGACCTGAATAGAAAAACATTTCATAAATAACAGTTAATATTACAAATATAATTGGTATTAGTATTATTAACAACATCTTTTTTAAAATATTTGATTTATTAACTAACAATAGTTCTTCTTTCTCATTCTATTAATTGATGTTCCAAGAGATTGACCTAATTGATACAAAAATTGTACACCTTTTATTATACTACTTAAAACTGTGCCAGAAATACCTGAACCACCACCAACTATTGTTAATAATTCTTCTTTTTCTATATTCATACACTACCTCCTTTAATTACAGCGAAGCGGTCTAACATAACCATACAAACCTTAATGATGTAACAAAGAGAATTGAGGATTGAATATGAACTGCAAATACTTTAAAAGAAGAAGAAAAAAAGGAAAAGTATATTACTATTGTAACATACTTAAAAAAGTAATAACATATGAATATTGTAAATGCTGTGGAAAAAAGGAATATAGACAATACAAAAGTATTAAACAAAGAACTTATAAACAGGAAAAGAAAGAAAAGAACAGATTTAGTGTATTCACTAAAGATTTAGAACATTGTATTATATGTGGAAAAACTCATATTAATAAACACGAAATATTCTTTGGAAGAAATAGAAATAACTCTATAAAACATGGATTTGTTATACCTTTATGTGAAGGGGAACATCACAATCAAGTTGGTTGTACTGGAATTCATTTTGATACTGAATTATGTTTAGAATGGCAAAAAAAAGCGCAGATGTATTTTGAGAAAAACATTGGCACTCGTGAGGAATTTGTTAGTATGTTTGGTACTAACTATTTATCAAAATGATTAGCATAATTTCTTCATCTTTAATTAATTCATACATATAAAAACACCTCCCAATTAAATTATTCTATATAAAGGGGTGTTTTCCTTTTAAATAATCAAATAAATTTATAAAATGTTATTAAAAGCATTGACATATAGTACTATATGTGGTATAATTAATACAGAAAGGAGATGAAGAAGTGACAATTACATTAAAATTGTTCAAAATGAAAATAACTTTAGAAATTGCTTTCGAACGAAAATCTAAAGTTACAAAAATCAGAAGAAGTTGGCATTAAGCCACTTCCTATGATTATTATAGTATTAATAATGTAATTTGTCAAATAATATGGAAAAAGAAGAATTTAATCAAAAAGATTATATAAAGGGGTATAATAAAGAAAATTATTCACAATTTAAAGCATATTTAAAAAAGGAAGAAAAAAAAGAAATTGACGAATATTTAAACCAAAATAATTTAAGCAAATCGGAATTTATATTACATTCTTATATTAAAGTTATGGAGGAAAATAGAATGAAAATACAAGATTTATACAAAATTAATATTTTAGATAGAAAGGCAGCATTACTATTAAATAATAATATTGATAATAGTTTTTATGACAACTATATGTTTAAAGACTTAGAATGGTTGTTAGAAAATCAAAATAAAATAGAATCTGATTTTAATAACAACATAGATAAATTAAAATTTGATATTATACTAAATTCTAATTTAGATGAGAGGATTAATTTAATAATAAATTTAAAAAATGGAACTATAGAAGAATTTTCAAATTATATAAATTATATTCCATATCAAAATTTAGATCAAAAGGATAAAAATGATATGATGAGTTTATTTTATGAATTTAGAAAAATTAATGATACTCATGAGTTAATTGAGTTTTTTGAAAAATTTAGAAGAAGATAGAAAAAATACCCTAGCGATTACATGCTAAGGTATTTTTTTAAACTCTTATACTTGATATTATCTACTAATACATAATCATCAAATATAATTACTTTTTTACATTTTATTTCAATTTTTTTTATAAATTCCTTTAGCTCTTTTCTATTTAACTTTTTCATACAAAATCCCCTTTCTTGATGAGATATAATATATCATTTAATTGCAGAATTTTGTCGTTTTATGAAAACAAAAAAAGACTAGTCATTAAGACTAGTCCCAATTGGAGCGACGTACTCAATATTACGTTTAAATTTTCATTCGACATCCAACTGTAGACCTGACAAGACTCGAACGTCTCCGGTGTATACATATTATCATATTTTGAGCATAATGTCAATTATATAAATGTATACATTTTATTTATATGCTATTTTCATCATATTATTACTGTTAAGGCAACAACAATCTTATATTAAGATACTCTAATTGCATATGGATAGGACGTACATTTTGTGAAATCATAGCTCTCCTTGTTTCTCCAGCAACAAAATCTGATGCTTGTATACATTCATGCGTATGTGATAATACGTATTTTAAATCAACTTCTAGGTCAGAAAATAATATTGGAGAATATTTTATTTGATAATTAAAATTTACATGTCCAATTGTTAATTCTTTTTTTATGTCTTCTACAAATTGCCTATTTGTGTCTGTTGATGTACCCTGCTGATCTATTCTTATTATAAGTTTCACAGGATTGTTTGGATTAATATTACCTTTTTGAATATAAAACTTTAAGATTTCTTTTATGATTCTTCTTTGACAATAGTCTCTAAACCTCCCTCTTTCTTGTTTTGTTTCCATCTTGTTACTTGTTATTTTTTGGTTGTTTATTATTACTGCATAATTAGTTTGCCTTTTTACTAAATTAAACAGCCATCTCTTATGTTTTGGCGTAATATTTGTATCTTTAATTTCAGGGCATTTATGATTACAATTTGGCTTAATTTCTTTACTTTTACAATAATAGCATTTTATAGTATCTACTATTTTTTTGTATTCCCTTACAAACGTATCTCTTTCATCTTTTGAAGCAAAACATACACCACCATAAATGCAAAATTGATCATTTAAATGTAACACGCCTGAATCATCCATATCAATATAAATAGTTTGTATCGTATTCGATGTTTTAGTTTCTTCATCTAATTTAATCTGTTCTTCTGTCATAATAGTCCTTCCCAGACGATACTGCTGTCTTATATAAGAGTATTATATTACAAATATCTAATTTATTCAACAAAAAAGGACCTAGACTTTATGTCTAGGTTTTATATTATAAATTAATATGTACAGCTCTACCCATGTTAGTATTATTTGTGTATGTATATTTGATAATACCCTTTTTAACTAATTCCTTACAATATGCTAGTACTTTAGACTTGTCTACACCTACTACATAGAAATCTGCTGCATTACCATATAAGTGAGGACTATTTTTAACACTACCTTTTAAACTATCATTGAATGTTTGGCATCGCACTCCACTAGTTATGTTAACAGCTGCATTAAAATAATCTCTAATCATTTGTAGAACTTGTACAAGTTTTAAATTTGGTTCGTATGGATAACCTCCACATTTACCACATGGGCATTTAAACTCTTCTCTTTTAAAGTTCTTAAAATCATCCCAAGACAATGACTTTACTGATTCATTTAACTTAGCTAAGGTTAATGGTCCACAAGAACTATCTACAGTTAATCCATTTGATTTTTGAAATTGCCTTAAAGCATTTATAGTGTTATTACCAACTAGTCCATCAATTTTACCAGGATTAAAACCTTTACTATTAAGTTTAGTTTGAATATCTTTCCAAACCTCAATAGATTTTTGCTCTGTTTTTGGTCCAAAAGAGCCATCTACAGTAAGATTATAAACTTGTTGAAATTTAATTGTTGCTGCTTTGAATTTTGGGCCTAGTAAACCATCTATCTTACCAGTGTAATATCCGAGATGTTTAAGTTGAAGTTGTTTTTGCTTATTTGTCATTTTCTTCATCTCCTTCTAATATTTCAATTTTTGTTTCAGTTGTACTTTTAATTAGTTTAATTAATGGTAATAGAAATTTAGGTAATGGTGTTCCTATATCAACTAGGTTTTCCAAGATTGATATAATCTCGTTACATATTAACCATACTGCAACAATACAACTAATTATTGTTGGAAAATTAAATGTAAATCCTAAATTCTCTATACTATATAAAATAAGGACATCAATCATAAAACCTACTACAATAAGTAAATACATAGTTATTTTTTTCTTTATCCCCTCAAAAGATTTATAAGAATTTATCTTCTCACCTCTTTTAGGGCAAGCCATTAAACCTGTTATATAGTCAATAACATTTGCTGATACTAACAATATTAGAGGTACAGTTAATAACCCAAAAAAGCTAAATAATGCTCCAAATATTGTTGTTAAAAATATTTTAAATTTATCCATTTTATTTCACCTCAAAATTTTCTTTAAACTTTCTTATTATCTCTCTTGCTTCTTCTCTCTTGCTCAATATTTCTGTATAGTCTTCATCTATTTGTTTATTCATAAATTGATATTCAATTATTTTATTTGCAACATAATCAGTAGTTGCTAAATAGTTATAAGCATTTATAACTTCTAAACCCATATTTTCTGTGCTCATATTATCACCTCAATTATTTTTTATACTAATCTTATTCCAATTACATCTGATACTGTAATCTTTTTGACATCATATCCACTAACTTCACGTACACAGAAGTCAAGCCACTCATTACCTACTACTTTAATGTAACCTCTAAAATACCAACTACCTAACATAGTTATATTAAAATAATAATATTCATTACCTCCATAAGGTATAGTTAGCCATTGCCCTTCATCACCATTATTATTTGACACTCTAACACAAAGTAAATCGAATTGATTAGCATATGCTGACATTCTAACACCGACTACATTCCCTATCCCTGTTGAATATACAGGAGATGTTATTAATTTTTCTTTATTTGTGGTCATTCTTGAGATTAATTTCCACTCACTCCATGCTCCAGCATTAATTCTTTGACGTCTAAATCCATTACCATATGTATCCATAAAAGTCTGCCAAATCCAGTTGTTTGAACCATTGTAGGTAGTACAATTATTAATATCTGTTGTTAGTTTTCCATAGATGTTTCCACTATAAGGGGCACCATCTACATTTGAACCAGCTATACTATAATATCCTTCATGAATAGCATCATTAAAACCAATTTGATTTCCATAATATTTTTTAACATATCCACTATTAGAGATTAATTCTCCTGTAAAAACAAAATTTCCATTTGGGTCAACATATGCTTGTTTTTCATAATTTGCTGCTCCATTTGGTCTAAAAACTATATTGCTTCCACTTCCACAGATAAGTGCTTCTCCCCATTTATCGAAAAATATTCTACCTTTTTCTTCTCCATTAAGTTGCCCTACAAATCCACAATCACTGTCATTTTCGCAATTTAATATAAATTTATCTCCATTTTCACCTGCATTTTTGGCATTCCACCATAAAATTGGATTACCTTTAGTAACAGCTTGTTGTACACCAGTCGATATTAATTTATCAGTATAATACAAAATAAATTCATAATTGTTTCGATAATCAAAATTCTCACCTACTATAAATGGAGAAGGATAAGAACCTGTACCACTATGAAATGTGTTACCATCTATTACATAATGTTTGCCTTGTTCTAAAACTCCACCATGTATATAATCTCCTTGCCCTTTTATTCTATAACTCCAAGTTAAAACTAAAGTATTAGCAACTTGTCCAAAATTGTCATTAAAATAATTACCACTAAATGACAACGAGACTTGTCCATTAGTAGGTTGAGTTCTATAAAAGTTAGGATTTACGGATAATGGTATGTAATTTATAAGCTCTTTTTCTATAATTACAGTTGTTGAGTAACCTCTGCTGTCAGTTGCTACCACTGTAATTGTCCCTGTCATTATTTTATTTATTATTGTAGGACTACTAGCACTAATGCCATTTACTGTTACACTTGTTAGTGTTGCATTATTTCTAGGATTTGCACTATATGTTACTTGTGCATTTGAATATCCATTTACAAGTTTATTATTATCACCAGTTAGTTGAATTGTATAATCATTAATATCAATAGCACTAGCACTTAATAATGGTTTACACAATTCTTCATTTGCAATTGCAGTAAATGTAGTATCTTTAGTTCCTATTAATTTATCACTATTATAAGTTTCACAAGTTATTGTACACTTACCACTTTTTGCATTTGGTATTTGTGTATAAAAACTTGTTGGCACCTTAAATGGAACTGTTGTTAGGTTTGTCTTTGTTACTATTGTTCCACTTAAATCACCAAAACTATATTTTAATGTATGAGTAAAACTATCACTTGCTCTTGTTATAACTATATTAGATATACTATCTATGTTACTATCATTTGCAGTTACAGTACTTGCTCGTGGTATTGTTGTTAATTTTATCTTCCCACTAACACTACCTCCACTCAAATGTGTAGCAGTTGAACTAAATTCTGCTCTTACACTTATTTCTTTTTCACCATTATCATTATGTGTTATATCTCCAGTCCACTCACATAATACGTTTTCTTTTTGATTCCTATAATCGGTAGTAGGATTATTATATGCTCTTTCTGCATCATTAACATAGATTTTAGTAGGATTTGCATATCCATAGTTTCCCCATGTATTGCCCTCAGATTGATTTGTAACTTTAATTGTTATATTAGATTTATTAGTATCTGTATCTATACTATTTTCTGTTACAATAAGTTTTAATATATAATGACTACCATAAGTGCCACTACATCTACTTTCATAAGTTTGTGTTTGTAAAGCTTTTTTACTTTCTGCCATTTTTACACCCCCTACAATACAAAAATTCCTGTGCCATCTTCATAATCTTCAATTCTACTATTTTTACCTATTGTTAAATATTTCTCTACTGTCATATTTTTTGATGTAACAATAGTTTCACCTGTATTTTCATCATATCCTGCAAATAAAAGTTTTTCGCCAGATGAACCAGTATTGTCGATTATTGACAAACCACTTTCATTAAAGTTTCCTTTTGTTTTTGCACCTGTTTTTTCAATAGTCAAACCATCATCTGCAAATGTGCCAGTTTCAGTAACAACTTTAGTAACACTACCATCAGTCAATTTCGTATTTACTTCTGTTTTTGTGAAAGTATCTGTTTGTAATTGAGTGACACTTTTTTCTATTTCAATAGTTTTAGAATTTGGAGTGTAGTCATTAAATTTAGTTAATAATTCTTGATAATTATTATTTATTGTTGTATCATATGTATCTACTTGACTTACTAATGCCTGTATTTCTTTAGATTGATGGTCAACTATAAGACTAAGTTTTGTATTTGACCTCTCTGTCTTATCTGACTTTGTATAATCAGTTATAGTAGTTTCTGGTAGTTCTGTGTATATGTATTCTGATTGTCCACAATCATTACTTATATTAAGTTCATCATTTAATAATAAACATGGATATGTAGAATTACCAACATTTACATTGTATTTATCATATATGTCATAATAACAAATACCAGGACTAGAAAAATCATTTACAAAATATGATAAACCATTTAGTTTATCAAACATCTCTTGTAAATATTCACCTCTGTCATCCCAATTCATTATTTGGTTATCTTTTATTTTAATTTCACATATCCCGTTTTCGGCTATACTTTCGTCATCCTTTAAAGCAATAAAATCACTATCTGCACTTCTACTTAATACAATAGAATTTACTGGACCATATTTTTGACCAAATTGTACATTAGTATCTTGTAGATATTCTTCATCTATAGTGTCATTAGTTTCATTAACATATCTTATTTCTAATTTGCCATCAGTATTTATACATATATTAGATGCTGTTGATTGTGCTAATTCATCCAATACATCTCTATATGTATAACCTAATCCTTTATATAAATCTTTTTTTATCGTTTTATTATAGTTGACAAATACATCATCCTTATTTTGAAATTCTAATCCTATTCTGTTGCATATTTCGGTTATATAATCTCTTATTGAAATTGGATATACTATGTCTAACTCTTCATAATCAATCATTGAATATAACATTTTATCATAACATACTATAGAATATGTATTACTATCCTCATTTTTAGAGTTTTCGTATACAACAAAGTCACCATAATTAATATATTCAAAAGAATTTTTTACTTTTATTCCATGTAAAAAATTAATTACTGTATTTTTAGGTATTTGAGTTTCACATTCAATATTAAGCATTCTCATAGATGACTTTAATAAATCAGTATTAATGCTATATCTAATAGACTTTATATTTTCAGAAGGCAATATATGTGTTTCTTTATCAATATCATATGTTAGTAATTCATCTAATTCTTTTCCAAATTTTTTTATTTCATCTTTTAAATCAATAGTATGTATTCTCATTATGGCCTCTTTTTAGTTGATATAAATGCACAACTAAATGGTTGTCCATCTTCTATCGCTCTTGAAACTAATTCCCAATCACCTGTATAAGTTTCTATTGTAATCTTCTTGTTTTTTTCAGGATCATAGTATTGCAAATTTTGTCTTGCCTTATTTAAAAGAGGGGCTATTATATTTAGCTCCTCTTTTTCTAATTTTCTAAATTTTAAAGTTATTTTTGGAAATATTCCCTTAAATGTACCAACCATGTTACCCGCTAGATTTCTACCTGTATCATTGCTCCATAATTTGTTGTACCCAAACTTGGCCTCTGTTATATATTGTCCAATATTAATATCATCTATAATTATACTATCTTTATCAATATACATATAATCACTTCCTACTTATTTGTTGCAAAATCTTTGTATTTTTTAGTGTTATTCATTTGTCTTTCTATTAACCTTCCATCAAGATAGATATAGTTTACGTTGCCATTGCCACTGCTTCCACCACCAAATTGTGCTATTTGTTCTGCCAGTGTTGACAAATAATTAGGTGTCATAGGCACTACTGCCTCAGGATAACCAGCTTCACCTATAATAGCTCTTGTTGGTTGAGTTACTATGTCCCCTAATGCAAATCCTCTACTACTAGTATTATGTAATGCTTGCGATGCTGTAATAGCAATAGAGCCAGCACCACTTATAGATTTAACATCAGCTATAGTTTTTTTATACTGATCTGTTTCTTTTGCATCAAATGTGGTTACTACTTGAATATTGTATTGTTTTGCTAATCTTTCGTATTCACTTTTTAAAGATTTGGATTCAATACCTAACTCATCCATTATCTTTATTTGTTTTCCTAAAGTATCATAATAGTCCTTTGCACTTTGTTCATTTAATAATCCCTGATCATATAGTTTCTTATATTGAGTAGTAGACCATAATAAACTCTCATATAATGCCATTTGTTGCTCAGTTGCCTTTTGATTAGCACCTGTTATTTGACCCCACCAATTTTTTGATTCTTCCAATTCATTATATTGTTGTACAACTCTATCTGTAGTTTCTTTTAGACGTGTCTCCAATACCTTTTGTTGTTCTGCAGTTGCTTTACCCTGACTTTGGAGTTCCCAAAAAGCATTAGATAATTTTTCATTTTGATTTGTAACTCCTCGTTCATTTTTTGTTAGCTTATCCATACTATCATTTAATTCTTTTACTGATTGAATAACCTCTTGTACACCCTCAATTGCCAACGTGACTAGCCAAACTGTAGCTACTGCCATTAAAGCAGTAGACAATCCTCCTAATCCACCAGCACCTACTAGAGATTTTATATTTTTCATAAGTCCTGCTATCTTGACTGCCCCAAAAGCGACACCTAATGCAATCCCTACTTTACTAATCCAATTCCAGTTTTCTTTTAACCAAAATGCTAAATCTTGTAATTTCTTTATAATATTTTCATCTAACTCAGGTATTTCTATAAGCCCAGAACCTGTACTAATATTACTTGCTGATGAACTATTATCTTCTATCTTTCTTATTTCATCAAAATCGAAAGTTTGATTATTCAATTGTTTTTGTGCAGATGCTTGTTTTTCAAGTGCTTTTGCATTTGCCCTCGCGATAAAATCTATACCTGTTAATGCTTTAACAAATTCATTTAAATATCCTAATCCTTTGAGTAAACTATTAGATATATAATCAATTGCTGGTGCTAAAAAGCTTCCTAAACCTACCCATAAATTTTGAAGTCGCTTAGCCATTTCTGTATCTTGTGATAAATAAGCACTACTAGCTTTACTCACGGCAGAATATATAGTTCCTATACTAAATAAAGATAACCCAAATTTTTTTAATGAATTTATACCACTTTCAAAATCTTTACCAATTTTTGAACCTTTATTATTTGGCAACTTTTCTATAGAATTTCTTAGAGATAAAATCTTATTCTTTGTCTTTTCAACATCTGCCTCTAACTTTATACGTTCATCTTCATTCATTCTTAAACTAACTGGTATTTCTAAATCATTTTTTAATGTTTCTTCCCAAATAGCTAGTTTATTTTCTAATTCTGCTATTTGTGCATCAACACTTTTGGTTTCTATTTCTGTTCCTAGTACTAGTTTTCCATCCACATTATCACTTCCTTTTTGGATTTATTTTTGTTAATTCGTAGAATTTTTTTACACTTTCTTTTTGCGATTTTGTTAATTCCTTTTTTGGTTTCTTTAATGCGACTTTTTCCTTTGCCTTAATTATTCTTTGTTTTTCCTTTTCATCACTTATATTTGAAACATCGTAAGTTCTCAACTCTCTTATTCTCTCTAGTACACTATCAGTAGTTAATCCTTCAATTAATTCATTAAATTCATACCAATGCAAATAATCTAATTTTAAAATATCTAATCCATGATAGACTTGTTTAATAGAAGTTCTAATATATTTTTCATCTTGAAAATAATCCATATCTATCTCAGAATTATCACTACTTTCCTCTCTACCACACATTAAATATTCTTTTATTTTTGTTTTTAAGATATATTCATCTTGCGACAAAACATCATATCCTAAAAGTAAACTCTCACAAGCATAAAAACGTTCTAAGTCTGTTATACTAACATCTGATATTACTCTTAAACAAGCTAATGCTACACGATAATCAGTATTGATATTGTATATATGTCCATTAGCTTCCATTTTTGTGGGATATGACATATTACATCACTTCTTCATTTTGGGGCATATACTTATTTACTAGTTTTTCTTTTGCTTTATCCAATTTAATCTGCATTTTAGGATAATGTTCTTCTAAGGCAAATAGTAGATTTTCAAACATACCATATTTGTTTTTATCACCAAATATTTTTTGACAAGAACCTGCTCCTAGAAAGCTATCAAACTCTTTTCTTAATTGAATACATTTTTCTTTTTCGAGAGTTATTAATTCACGTGTCATTTTTACTTGATCATATTTATATTTTTCACTTATATCAAGTACTTGTTGTCTATATTGTTCATCTATTTTTCTGATTCTATCACTAGCTTCTATTATTTTTTCGGGCAAACCTATATCAGTTAAATCAAACTCTATATATTCGCCTTTATCATTAACTTCTAGCTTATATGTATCATCACTATCTAATCTTAACTTTTCCATATTTCCTCCCTATATAAAAAATGAGGTAGGTAATATTTATACCTACCTTAGATCATTATTCTGCATTTGGTGTAAATACTGGTTTACCATCAACAATTGTTGCTGTACCTTCAACTGGATCACCATTAAAATGAATAGAATATCCTATAGTAGCAGTATCACTCATATATGAGCTTACTGGAGTTATACAATTACTTCTCTTCGCTGGATATTTCATAACACCATCTACTTCTTTACCATTCCACAAGTCTATTTCTAGAGCATGGCTTTGAACATCTTTACCACTTTTATCTCTTTTTGTGTTTAAATATTCAAAACATGGTTCTCCCTTATAGCATTTTTGATTTACATCCATTTGTTTTTGATTACTATCATGTGAACTTGTACTATTCTTATGAATTATCCATTTATTTGTAGTAATTTGTGGATTATAGTTTATAGTACCATCGGTTACACCAAAACCTAAAAGTTCCCAATTTTCATTTTCTGCTTTCGGTGTAGTATCAAGATATATAACATGTTGGTCTCTTGTAATATCCTCATACATTTCTTCATTGCTATTCATATTTTTTCCTCCTTACTTAATATAAAAAAAGAAGCTAATTGGCTTCTTCTGTTACATTCAATTTAATTTTTGACTTTTGTGATTCCTTATACACTTTTACAAATTCCTTTTCAGACATTGGATATATATACCCATTCTCATTTAACTTCCATAAACTAGAAAAATCTGTAAAATCTGTTAATATATCATCTTTTTTATATTCTTTTCCATTATAATTACATGTTCTTTTGAATTTTATTGGTTTCATCAAATAAACCCTCCCTAAACTTAATATAAGTAATTCTCATTAATATAGCATATTTAGCAGTATTAGGACTAGCATCTAATATACCACCATTATCAAGACATTCTATTGATTGTATACCTTTAATTTTTGGTCTAATCTTATGTTTGCTGTTATATTCTATCAAATTATATAAATCTTCATAAAATGAACTATTAGATATATTTTGTAATACATCAGCACCATAGCTATTACAACTCAATAATTGAAATTGAAATTGTCTTTTGGAACTACCATCTCTGTATGTTTCTAATATTGGGTTAATAGGTACAGGAACTATCGCAAATTCTGTTGGCTTCTCACTTAAAAAATCAACGTTGATTCTATTGTTCTCATCAATTAATTTAATTTCGAATAAATATTTTCTTATTTCTTCTACCATTATTTACACCCCCTATTTACATATTCTTGTACTTCTTTAACAACTTCATTTCCTTCTGAATTCTGCATTTTTTTATCCCAAAATGCACCTGTTCCAGGTGTATGATAAGTTAATGGTATACCAGTTGGAACTTTCGTTATTCCTGGTCTAGACCAAAAGCCATAATCAGGGCTATAAAATGCACCTTTTTTGTACTTAGGATCTTCATATAATTCACCCATATACATATAATGAGCATCTGGACTATTGTAGATTATAGAATCTGGCTTTAAAGTAACATTCTGATTTAAATGGCTAGATGTTCCACCTGGTGTAAATTTTGTCATATGTTTAAAACAAGTATTAGTAAAAAAAGCATGAGCAGGTCCATTTGGTTGGATACCTAGTCGTGCTTTTATTACACTTGCTGGTTTAAGTTTAACTGGCACTATTTAACACCTAGAAATACATGTTGCATATTATAACTACCATAGTTGTTATTAACATACGTTATGATATTATATGTATCTACTTTTATATCACTTTGCATAGTTATTTCATCTTCTATAATACCTTCTACAACAAAGTCACCAATTTCAAAAGGAATAGTTTCTAAATCTTCATTCTCATCGTAAAATATCCATATACTAACATCGTTAGCTTTATCATATCCTTTGTTTATGCTTGCACCTTCTCCACCTTGCCACATTACATTTTCAATAGGATATCTGTGCCACTCATCAACTTTAGTTTTAGGATTGTAATGTTTATGGTACAAAGTCATTGATTTATTACTTTTCATCAGCACCACAATACAAAGCATAAACACCATTAACTTTTACCTCTGATAGGTATTGACTTATGATGTTTTTCTTTGTTTTCTTACTTTCCTTACTTGATTGATAAGCGACACTATAGTTTCCTACACTTTCACTAGTTAAACTAGCATTATTCTCACTATGTAATATGTCAATTAGCTCATACACGCATAATTTTAATTCTTGTGGATATTCTTCTTTAGACAATTGTTTAAATCTATTAGATGTCATTTCATCTATATTTTTTTCTGCTCTATATTCTAATAAATTAAAGGACTTTTCTATTAGTTTGCCCCCTAATTCTTTATACTCATCATAAGTTAAGTATTGGTTTTCAAAGTTCATAGATAAGCCCTCCTTAATTACTCATTTTCTTTCTTTGTTTCTTTTTGATTAGTCTTATCAGTTTTATTTTCTTTCTTTGTTTCTTTTGGTAGGTATCCTTGTCCTTTATAAAGCAAGTTGTATGCTTTTTCAGTTGCTACAATAACTTTATCCTTTAAAACGTATTCTTTCATAATTATTCACCCTTTGGAGTAACTACACAGAAAGCTTCATCTTTAACTGGTAAATATCCTAATCTCATTGTTGCTTTGATTGCTATCATATCTTGTTCTGCTAATGAAATAGGTTTACCATCTTCATCAACAGTACCTTCTAATGTAGCTTCTTTTAATATTTCATAAGATAATCCATCTCTTATACCTACTAATGAATATGTTTTAAAATCTCCACCAATAAGTTCTGCTTTTGTTTTATCCCATGCTCCTTTTTGTGCAAATTCGATTGGATTATTATATAATTCTTGTCCATTTACACCATCAACAAATAATTGATTACCATTAGCATCTCTTAACTTTCTTAAAGAATTTTTAATACCTTTTCTAGCAACAAATGATGTAACATCTAAATCTTCATCTTCTACTAATGCCATAGCATCAGATACATCTAAATCTAAATGTCCATCTCCATTAGTTCCTAGTACTACTACATTACCAGCATCAGTTGCTGATTGTAGTACATTCTTTTTAAATGGTGAATTTGTTCCAAACAATCCAGCAGCATCAATTGCTTTATAGAAAGCTTCTGCAATAGTATCCTTTAACTCATTGAATACATTAATAGTAGTATCCTCCAATTTTTCTTTAGTAACTGGAATGATAACTGCTAATTTCTTAGCTTCCATTTCTGGATGAATCCATGTTGCTTTAGATGTTTGGATTCTTTCTCCTTCTCCTACCCAATAAGCACCTGCTCCATCAGTAAGAACGTTAAATTTCTTTTTATCACTTTTCATTGGTTCAACTCTTGATAATTTTAATAACACTGAACCTTGTGCTACTCCTTTAATAATATCTTTAGCTTGTTCTGTAGGTACGAAACCAGCTAATTCATCTTTTAAAAATGCCATTTATATCATCTCCTTCTTAATTTTGGCTATTTTCTTTGATTTTCTTGAATAATTGAAACAAATCCATCTGCACCATTATCAATATTTTTAGTATCCTCACTCATTCCAGGCATTTCTGCTGGTTGATTTGGATTCTCAAATATTCCATTTTTGTCTTTTGTAAGACTATCGAAGATTTCACTTATACCTTTACCTTTATTTTCTGTTTTGGCATATTCTGTTTTTATATCAGCAATAAGACCATTTTTTACATAGTCACTTGTAAACTTCTTATCTCCAAATACAGAAATAATGTTATTGGTCAATATTTCATCTTCTGCTTTTGCTTTTGCATTAGCTTCATCTTGTTTGATTTTGGCATCTAATGTCTCAAATTTAGATTTCCAATCATCGTTGTTTTTTGAACTTTCCTTCAAAGTTGCAATCTCTGTTTCATATGTTTTGATTTTGGTATTTGCATTATCTAGATCAGTCTGAACTTTTGTTATTTTTGACTGTTCACTAGCAACAGCAGTCCCGTAGTCTTTCATAATCTCCTTTGTTACATCTTCTTCTGTTTTAGTTCCGCTCTTTACTTCACTAAGTAAACTTTTAATTTTGTTTGTATCCATTACAAACTCTCCTTTCGTATTAGGTTGTTTTAGGTGTGTAACCTTCCACCACGAAATGACTATTTTAGGTCTTATCTTCTGACCACGAAAAAAGCCGATATTTCTATCGACTTAGTGCATTTATAAGCACTGTACTAATGATATAAATAGTTTATTTCTAAACTAATCTTTCTATTGTTTTTCCTTCGTTATTCATTAACCAAACAGCACCAACCAATGATGGATGATTACCTTCTTTATCTATATAAGTTATCGGAATAATTTCTAACAAATCTTGATTCTTAATTTTTAATTGTAAAAATTCATTATCAACTTTATCTTTTACTCTATATACTTTTTCTACATTAGAATATATTTGTTCTTCATATACTCCAACCCAATTATCTTTAAATTGTTGTACTTTTACTATCATAATTATCTTCCTACTTTCTTTCTACCTATCTATATCATTAGTACACTACTTATAAAAAAGTAATAACTTATTAATGGTCTAGTAAGAGGGATTTGAACCCTCAACCTCTACATCCCAAATGTAG
>CAOKET010000006.1 GCA_948467605.1 uncultured Mycoplasmatota bacterium
TTCAGTTCCATTAATAGCTCTTTTTTGAAAATGTCTTTTTTAAACAAACTAACTCACTTACTCTTTTTTTCTTGACTTATTTTTATATGAAATATAAAATATAATTGTATGGATATTTAAGTATCTTACACTTATGATAATGGAGGTATTATATGTATAATATATTATTCTCTGTTTTATTAGTTGCAATTGGATTTGTTTTAGGAATACTATGTATTATAGTTATTAATCATATAAGGGAAAAATCTTTGATAAAAAAGTTACAAGATATGATAAGTAATGCTACAAAAGAGGCTGATACAATAAAGAAAAACATGATATCAGAAGCAAAAGAAGAAGCCTCTAAATATAAAGAGCAATGTGAAGAAGATCTAAAAGAGAAAAAACAAGAAGTTAAAGAATTAGAAGAAAGACTTATTCAAAGAGAAGCAAATATAGATAGAAGAGATTCTAATTTATCTAATCGTGAAAACTTGATAGATGAAAAAGAAAAAAAATTATCAGATAAACAAATTGAAATCCAAGAAGAACAAAATAAAATTGGAGAAATGAAAAAACAAGAATTAGAATTATTAGAAAGTATTTCTCATGTTACAAAAGAAGAAGCAAGAGAACTTATTTTAAAACGTACTGAAGAAGAAATGTCATATGAATTAGAAACATTTATTAAGGAAAGTGAAAATAAAGCAAAATTAGAAGCAGATAGAAAAGCAAAAACTCTATTAGTTTCTAGTATGCAAAAGTACGCTAATGACGTTACTAACGAAAATGCAGTTACAGTAGTTAATTTGCCAAATGATGAAATGAAAGGTAGATTAATTGGACGTGAAGGTAGAAATATAAGAACAATAGAGGCAGTTACAGGAGTAGATTTAATAATAGATGATACGCCTGAGGCAATAGTGTTATCTAGTTTTGATCCACTAAGAAGAGAAATTGCAAGAATTACTATTGAAACATTGATAAAGGATGGTAGAATACATCCATCTAGAATAGAAGAACTTTATGATAAAACTGTTAAAGAAATGAATACACAAATAAGAGAATATGGTGAATCTGCTTTATATGAGTTAGGAATTACCAAAATGGAACCAGAACTAGTAGAGATAATAGGTAAACTTTATTTTAGGACAAGTTATGGTCAAAATGCTCTACAACACTCTATGGAAGTTGCCCATCTAGCAGGAATAATGGCAAGTGAAATAGGAGAGAATGTAGGACTTGCTAAAAGAGCGGGATTATTACATGATATAGGAAAAGCCGTTGACTTTGAAATGGAAGGAAGCCATGTAGAAATAGGCGTTGACCTTGCTAAAAAATATAAAGAAGATGAAGTAGTTATAAACTCAATCGCATCACACCATGGAGATACCGAGGCAACATCTATAATAGCGAACTTAATAGAAATCGCAGATATCTTATCAGCATCTCGACCAGGTGCTAGAAATGATTCATTGGAAAATTACATAAAGAGATTAGAGCAATTAGAATCAATTGCTAATAGTTTTGATGGAATTGATAAATCATTTGCAATGCAAGCAGGACGTGAACTTAGAATTCTTGTTAAGCCTGATGAGGTAGACGAAGTTAAAACACATAAAATAGCAAGAGAAATAAAGACGAGAATAGAACAAGAGATGCAATACCCAGGAACTGTTAAAGTAACAGTAATAAGAGAAACTAGAGCTCAAGAAGAAGCAAGATAAGTTGTAAATAAATTTATTTACAACTTATTTTTGTGTTATAATTATAATAGGTGATAATATGAGAAAAGGTTTTACTTTATCTGAACTATTAGTTTGTTTAGCAATACTTGGACTTGTAATAGTAATTGCTATACCCAGCATAATAGGAGCAGTTAATAGAAATAAAGAAAGACAATACGAATTAATGGTAGAAGAAATTAAGATTTCAGCAGAAGAATATATAAATGAGAATAGAAACTCTTTTACAACTACAATGTGTACTCCAAACTGTATAATTACGATAGAAGAATTAATAACTGCTGGTAAATTAGACAGTGATATAAAAAATCCTAAAACATCAGAAAACTTAAATGGAAGTTCATATGTAGAAGTTACCGTAGATAATAATGGCTTATTTGAACTTAAATATAAGGGATAAGTATGAATGGAATAATATGTATATATAAAGAAAAAGGATATACAAGTAGAGATGTAGTAAATGAATTATGTAAATTACTTAGTACAAGGAAAATAGGTCATACTGGTACACTTGATCCACTGGCAACTGGTGTATTAGTACTTGGTGTTAATGAAGGAACTAAATTAATAGAAATAATAACTTCATATGATAAAGAATATATCGCAACTATAAGACTAGGCATAGAAACTGATACACTTGATATAACTGGTAATATTACAAATTCTAAGATGCCAAATAATATAACAAAAGATGATATAGATGACTGCCTAAAACACTTTACATGTACATATGAACAAGAAGTACCTAAATATAGTGCAGTTAAAATAAATGGTAAAAAGTTATATCAATATGCTAGAAATGATGAAACTATAATATTACCTAAAAGAGAGGTTACTATATTTTCTCTAGAGAGAATATCTGATATTGAATACAAAGATGGATACATGGATTTTAAAATTAAATGTAGTGTATCTAAAGGAACATATATAAGAAGTTTAATAAGAGATATTGGTAAGTATTTAGGTACATGTGCAACTATGGTAGAACTTGAAAGAACTAGACAGGGAAATTTTGATTTAAGTGACTGTTATACATTAGAAAGTATTAAAAATAAAAAGTATAAACTAAAAAGTATAGACGAGTGTATTTTAGATTATAAAAGAATAATACCAGATGAAATACTATATAAAAAAGTAATAAATGGTGCAATTATAGATAATATATATGAAAGTGAACATATAGTATTTGTAACAAATAAAAATAAATTACTAGCAATTTATAAAATATATGAAAAAGATAATACTAAAATGAAGCCATGGAAAATGTTTAAAACAAATTAATATAATAAGTGTCAATTATTGACATTTTTTTACAAAAAAAACATCAACATACAAATGATATAGAAAGATATAAATTAATTGAAGGCACTTTAAGTGTAAATAAAGAGAAAACCGATAATAATATTTGTACATTAAATAATTCTCATAATATTGATATTGTTTATGAACCTACAATTATCCAGACTTGTAAAATTAGTAAATTAAATTTATTTTTAGTTAATAAACAATCAAATGAAGATTTTGATGTTTTTGTTATCAATATAATGGGATCAGATGATGGAAAAGAAAAAATTAAAAACCATCATAGTAATAAATAAAATCCATTTGATAGCAACAAAAAACAAGATTGAATTTAATTATATATCTTGCATATTTTAAAATAATAGTGTATATTATAGTAGTACTTTTACTTGGTGATAAGACAACTCCGACTTACACTAGGTAAACAGTGAAAAGAAAGAAGGAGATATTATGGCATTAAAACCAGAAAGAAAACAAGAAATTATTAAAGAATACGCTATCAAAGAAGGAGATACAGGTTCTTGTGAAGTTCAAGTAGCATTACTTACTGAACAAATTAATGAACTAACTGAACATTTAAAAACAAATATTCATGATTATCACTCAAAAAGAGGATTATTAATGAAAATAGGTAAACGTCGTAGCTTACTTGAATATCTAAAAAAAGAAGATATTAATAGATATCGTACTTTAATTCAAAGATTAGGATTAAGAAAATAACATTTAGGTGTTATTTTTTTTAATACTACAAACTTTATAATAAGGTAATATAAGTTACCAAAAATTTAAATATTAGAGTAAAGTAAATATTAAAAATTGTTAATGTCTGCTTTTTAAATATTTAAAAACCTCTATTTGTAAATTAATTTATTATTTGATAAATTGATAGCCAAGGAGGAAAATTATGGAAGAAAATAACTTTGTATCCTTGGTAAGTGATACAACATTTAAATATTTATTTAAAAATAATGATACTAGGGCTTTCCTAGAAAGTATAATACTAAGTAAAACTGGAGTAGATTTAAGAAATTTTAATCTAACTAGTGAAGAAGATAATACAGGTAATAAAGTAAAAGATTATAGAATGGATTTAGTATTAAATAAAGATAATGAGATAGTTATTATAGAAATGAATAGTGATTATAATAAATCCCAAGATATAAAGAATAGGCAATACTTATACAGAAAAGCAGGAAGAATGTTTGATAAGGGAAATAAGTATGCTGAAGATATAAATGTAAAATTAATAATGTTTAATAATTATTATCATAAGCAAGATAAAAATATTAAAACAGTAAACTACTCATTATATGATATAAGAAATAAGTTAAAACTAAATGATATAGAAATATATGAAATCTACCTACCAATATATAAAAAAGTATGTTATGATAAGTGTAACTTGATAGATAAAAGGTTATGGTTATTTGCATGTAACAATTTTGAAGATATGAAACAAGTTACAGATGAAATATCTTTAAGAGTTATTAAAGAATTGGAGGTATTAAGTATGAATAATGAGTTTAGAGATGATTATGATTATGAGAATGTACAAAGAAAATTAATGAACTCAATGAAAAATGAAGGATATGAAGATGGAGCAAAAGATAAAACAATTGAAATAGCAAAAAAGTTATTGAGTTCAAATGTTGATATAAAAATAATAATAGATAGTACAGGACTTACAAAAGAAGAAATAGAAAATTTAACTAGTAATACTAACTAGTATTTTTTTATTTTCTTTTACACTTGTATAAAATACATGGTATAATTGTTATAGATAGGTGGGAGATATATGGCAGCATATGATGAAAAATCGATTAAAATATTGGAAGGATTAGAAGCAGTAAGGAAAAGACCTGGTATGTATATCGGTTCTACCGATAAAAGAGGTCTTCACCATTTAGTTTGGGAAATTGTAGATAATAGTGTAGATGAAGTTATAAATGGTTATGGTAATTATATAAAAATAGTAATTCATAAAGATCATAGTATTACAGTATCCGACCAAGGACGCGGTGTACCAGTAGGAATGCATGAAAGTGGTAAATCAACACCTGAGGTAATATATACTGTACTACATGCTGGTGGTAAATTTGAAAATTCTGGATATAAAGTATCTGGTGGGTTACATGGAGTAGGTGCTTCTGTTGTTAATGCACTAAGTAAATGGATGGAGGTAACAATCTGTCGTGATAAATCAGAGTATTATATAAAATTTGTAGATGGTGGAAAAGTAGAAGTACCATTAAAAAAATTAGGTATTACTAATAAAACTGGTACTACAGTACATTTCATGCCAGATAATGAAATATTTTCAACAACATTATTCTCATTTACAACAATATGTGAAAGAATGCAGGAAAGTGCATTTCTTCTTAAAGGACTTACTGTTGAAGTAATAGATGAAGAAGATGAAAAGTCAAATAAATTCTGTTATGAAAATGGTCTTCAAGCATTCGTTGAATATTTAAACGAAGATAAGACTCCATTACATGATATTGTGAGTTTTAGTGGAATAAAAGATAAAATAGAAGTAGATATAGCGCTTCAATACACAGATGTTTACAGTGAAAATATAATATCATTTGTAAATAATGTAAAGACAATAGATGGTGGTACTCATGAAGTAGGTTTTAAAACTGCACTTACTAAAGTCTTTAATGAATATGCAAGAAATAATAAATATTTAAAAGATAAAGATAAAAACTTTGAAGGCAGTGACGTTAGAGAAGGCTTAACTGCGATAGTATCTCTTAAAATTCCAGAAGAACTATTGCAATTTGAAGGACAAACTAAATCTAAATTAGGTAGTCCAGTTGCACGTACTGCAGTTGAATCCATAGTTTATGAAAAGATGCAATATTTCTTAGAGGAAAATAAAGCAATAGCAGTAGATATAGTGCAAAAAGCAATAAAAGGAAAAATTGCAAGAGAAGCCGCAAGAAAAGCAAGAGAAGATGCTAGGCGTGAAAAGGGCAGTAAAAAAGAGAAAAATCTAAGTGGTAAATTAGCACCAGCCCAAGCAAAAAATCCAAAGAAAAATGAACTATATTTAGTAGAAGGAGATTCAGCAGGAGGTTCTGCAAAGTCAGGTAGAGATAGAAGATTTCAAGCAATATTGCCTCTTCGTGGTAAAGTAATAAATACTGAAAAAGCAAGACTTGATGATGTATTTGCAAATATGGAAATAAATACAATAATACATACAATAGGTGCTGGTGTAGGAACTGATTTTGATATAGATGATTGCAATTACAATAAAATTATTATAATGACCGATGCCGATATAGATGGAGCGCACATACAGGTATTATTACTTACATTCTTTTATAGATATATGAAGACTCTAATAGAGGATGGAAGACTTTACGTAGCAATGGCCCCCCTTTATGGAATAGAAATAAACAAGAAAATGCACTATGCATGGACTGATGAAGAAATGAAAGACATAATAAAGGGAAAAGTTAACTACAAAATCCAAAGATATAAAGGACTTGGAGAAATGAATGCGGATCAATTATGGGATACTACAATGAACCCTGAAACAAGAAGTTTAATTAGAGTAAGTATTACAGATGCCGCATTAGCAGAGAAACGTGTTTCAGTATTAATGGGTGATAATGTTGAACCAAGAAAAGAATGGATAGAAGAAAATGTTGAATTTTCATTAGAAGATGATTTTAAAATTAAATAAATTATATGAACCCCGTTTTGTATGGATTAAACGAGGTTTTTATAATATGTAAAATACCATTAAATATGTTATAATGTAATATATGGAGATGAAACTTGTGAGTAAATTTAGTATACAAAGAAAAGACATAGTTATATTTACAATTATTTTAATTCTATCAACAATATCACTAGTATTTGTAAACAATAACTTTAAATTTTACACAAGTACAATAGTTAAAATAAATAGTATTGAAGAAGAAAAGATAGATCCTATTACTGAACCAAATATTCTAGGTATTGAAGAAGACTACTATTTACAAAAAATCACTGGTACCATTATGAATGGAAAAGATAAAGGAAAAATTATTTCACTAGAAAATGAAAGAAGTACATCAAATGTAGTAGATGAAAAGTATAAAAAAGGAGATTATGTATTTGTAAGTGGCAATGATATTACTGGATTAAAAAGAGACGTATATATCATTATTGTAATAGTTATATTCATATTTTTATTATTCATTATTGGTAAGTTTAAAGGCCTGTTATCTATAGTTAGTGTTGTTTTTAATACAATTATATTTTGTATAGGAATAAAACTGTATACAAATGGTTTAAATATAATTTTATTAATATTGATTGAATCAATTATTTTTACAATAATATCTCTTATATTAACAAATGGTGTTAATAAAAATACATTATCTGCAATTATTTCAGTTATAGCGTCTATGTTAGTATTATCTATTATGATTTTATTAATTGCTGGAATTACTAAATATAAAAATGTAAATTTTAACGGTATGAGTTTTTTAACAGTACCACCTGAGGCAATATTTACTGCAGAACTTTTAATAGGCGGTTTAGGTGCAATAATGGATGTATGTATAACTATCACATCATCAATTAAAGAATTAATAGATAAAGATAATAATATTGAAACTAGAGCCCTGATAAAATCTAGTAGAAACATCGGAAAAGATATAATGGGCACTATGATTAATGTATTATTTTTTACATATTTAAGTGGGTGTCTGCCAATATTTGTATTATCCCTTAGAAATGGGGTATCGCTAACTAATTATATTCAAGCAAACTTTTCACTTGAATTAACTAGATTCCTAGTTGGAAGCATAGGAATAGTTTTAGCAATCCCGATATCTTCTCTTATAAGTATTAAGTTTTATAAAAGAGGTGATGCTAGATGATAAATACAATCCTTTGTATAATACTAGCAATACTTATGATTAGTATTGGTGGAAAAAGGGGAATAAAATCATTTATTTCACTTTGTTTAAACTTCATATTACTAATTTTTACATTCTATCTTATTGCTTGTGGATTTAACTCTGTAATTGTAACATTACTAGGAACAATTATGTTCTCATATTTTATATTGTTTTATGTAAACGGAAGAAATATAAAGACAAAAATATCATTTGTATCAGTTATTATAGTTTTAATTTTACTTACGTTTTTTATTTCACTAATTACATATATATCTAAAATATCTGGTTTTGGAGAAGAATCACTTGAAGAAATTAATATGTTTTCGTATAATGTAAATATTAATATGACAAACATAACTGTTTCACTTATATTAATATCACTAATAGGTGCGATTGTTGATGCATCAATTGCTATTTCATCAGCACTCTACGAAGTTTACGAAAATAATCCAAATCTAAATAGATATGAATTGTTTATATCTGGTATGAATATTGGAAAATCAATACTAGGAACTACTACAAATACTCTTCTATTTGCATATCTAGCAGAGTTTATGACTCTTATAGTTTGGTTTAATGGACTAAACAGTAGTTTTTCCTATATAATAAATTCAAAGGTATTCGCATCTGAATTTATTAAGATAATATTAGTAAATATAGGAAGTATTACTATAATACCAATAACTGCTATTTTAACTGCGAATAAACTAAAAAACACTAAAGAATGATAAACTTAAAGGAGGTAAATAATATGATATTAAATGTAAGTTCTAGATGTGATATACCAGCATTTTTTCCAGAATGGTTCATAAATAGATTAAGGGAAGGATACGTGGATGTAAGAAATCCATATTATCCAAAAAAGGTAAGTAGAATTATACTAAATAAAGAAGTAATAGATTGTATAGTATTTTGTACAAAAAATCCAATACCTATGTTTAAATACTTAAATTATCTAAAGGAATATAGCTATATATTTTTTGTTACTATAACCCCATATACTAAAATAGAACCAAACGTTGTTAGTAAAAGAAGAATTTTATCATCTATAATAGATTTATCAAGAGCAATTGGTAGTAAAAGAGTTATAGTAAGATATGACCCAATTATACTTAATGATAACTATACAATAGAGTTTCATGAAAAAGCATTTAATGCAATATGTAAAATCTTAAAAGGTTATGTTGATACAATTATTATTAGTTTTATAGACACCAAAAAAAATACACTTAATAATATGAATGAGTTAAACTTAAAACCAATAACTGATGAGGATGTATATGAAATAGCAAAAATATTTGGTAAAATTGCCAAAGATAATGGTATTAACATACAAACATGTGCAGAAAAATACGACTTATCTGAGTTTGGTTTTATCAATGAGTCATGTATAAATAATAAATTAATTAAAAGTGTTACAAAAATAAATAAAAAATATAGACAAAGTAAACAACGTGAAAACTGTAGATGTATTCAAACTGTTGATATAGGAAGTTATAACTGTTGTAGTCATTTTTGTAAATATTGTTATGCTAATTACGATGAGAAATCTGTACTTAAAAATATGAAAAATCACGATAAAAATTCAAGCCTTTTAATAGGACATCTTAAAAGTGATGATATAGTAAGTATAAAAAAAAGAGGGGTTAATTAAATCCCTTTTTTAGTGCTTGTATATTCTCATTCATTATAGTTAAATAATCCTCATTATCTTGTCTTTGTTTTGTAGTAATAGTAGATATTGTATTTAAGGTAAGAGTACTAACATTTGTATCATTAATTATATCTTTTACAGTATAACTTGCATTTTCTCCTTCTATTAAATAAATATATTTAATTGTTCCATTTTTAATTAATTTTTTTACATCATCAATAGTCTTTTCAGTTAAGTTCTCATTTTGCTCTAATGAAATAACATTAAAGTTATATTTCTCCAAAAACTTAAATAAGTCATTAGATACTATTATAGTAGAATTACTTTTACCTTCAGTTATAGATTTTAATTCAACATCCAACTCAGATATTTTTACCTTTAACTCATTATAATTTTCTTCAACTTCCTTTAAAAGATACGGATTTGTAATATACTCTTCAAAACCTTTTTTTATATTTTGACAAACCATAAGCATATTACCAGGATTTAACCATAATGCCTCAATATTATCATCATATGTAACACCCTTAGTAGAATCTATAATTTTAATTTTTTTATTATAATCAAGCATTTTAACTGCATAATCTCTTTGAGTACCATATCCATCATATATAAATAAATCACTAGTACTATAATTCTTAATCTGTTTATTAGTTAATGTAAAATTATATATATCAGAACCATCTGGATATATACTATATATAGTCGCATGGTCCTTATATAATGCATTTGTTATATATTCAATTGGATAATATGCAACATATATTTCTATATCTTCCATACTATCTTTACTTAAACACCCTGTTAATAAAAAACAACTAATTAATAATAAAAATAACTTTTTCATTTTATCCTTCTTTCTTTTTTACTGGATCATACCCACAACTATTAAATGGGTTACATCTAAGTATTCTTTTAATACTCATTAAACAACCAGTAAATAATCCATAATTACATAGTGCTAAAATAGCATAATTAGAACAACTTGGTATATGTCTACAGTAATTATGCCATGGTCCAGGAACTAATTGATATAACTTAATAAGACCAATTAAAAAATACCTCATGCAATCACCTATAATATATAATACAATATTTTTTATAAAAAGTAAATTTACATGTATTTAAAATTAAGGTATAATTATATAGGTGATAAAATGAAACTATTAGAAGATTTAAAGATAGTACCAAATAATATTAAAATTTATGAACAGGCATTTATTCATTCATCATATAAAAATGAAGGACATGTTAGTGAGGATTATGAAAGATTAGAATTTTTAGGAGATGCCTTAGTAGATTTAATAGTATCTGATTATTTATACAACAGCAAGCATTTAAAAGAAGGACAAATGACTAAATTAAGGGCTAGTTTTGTATGCGAAAATGCACTTTTTGAATATTCTAATAAACTAGGACTTGGAGATTATTTAAAATTAGGCAAGGGCGAGGAAGAAACTGGTGGAAGATACAAAAAGGCAATACTAGCGGATATATTTGAATCTTTTGTTGCTGCCCTTTATTTAGATCAAGGATTTGATGTAACTAAAAACTTTGTATTAGATATAGTAGTTCCATTTTTAGATAACGAGGCCGACTTTTTTAAAGATTATAAATCTATGTTACAAGAAACTATACAGACAACTCATAATATTTTAGAATATAGATTAGTTAAAGAAGAAGGACCAGCACACAATAAAACATTTGAATATGATTTATTAATAGATGGCATAGTATTTGGACATGGAGTAGCAGGAACAAAAAAAGAAGCAGAACAGTTAGCAGCTAAGGACGCATTAACTAAGTATGTAAGCATTTAAGAGTGGTGAGGAGTTATGTATTTAAAAGAAATACGAGCAGTAGGTTTTAAGTCCTTTGCAGATAAAATATCAATAGAATTAAGTAATGGAATAAATGGAATAGTAGGACCTAATGGAAGCGGTAAAAGTAACGTAGTAGATGCGGTTAGATGGGTATTAGGAGAACAATCTATTAAATCACTTCGCGGTGAAGGACAAATGAGCGATGTAATATTTTCTGGAAGTAAATCAAGAAATAGCCAAAACCATGCTAGTGTAACATTAGTATTTGATAATACTGATAGACATTTACCAATAGATTATTCTGAAGTATCAATTAAAAGAAGTATATTTAGAAGTGGAGAAAATGAGTACTATTTAAATGATGAAAAATGTAGATTAAAAGATATCACAGATCTTTTTGTTGATAGTGGCTCAAGTAAAGAAGCATTTAACATTATATCTCAAGGCGAAATAACAAAAATATTAAGTGATCGCCCTGAAGATAGAAGAGTTATATTTGAAGAAGCCGCATGTGTTTTAAAGTATAAAAAAAGAAAAGAAGAAGCAATAAAAAAACTAGGTAGAACACATGATAACATGACAAGAGTAAACGATATATTAAGTGAGATAGAAACTAATCTAGAGCCACTTAAAATACAAAGCGAAAAAGCATTACTTTACCTAACTAAAAAGCGTGAATTAGAGCAAATAGAAATATCTGTTATAACAAACGATATAGAAGAATTTAATCACGAATATCAAACTTCTAAAGTTAAAATAGATGAATTAAACAAAGACAATATATCAGTAGCAACAACAGTTAGTAAACTAGAAGCAGATGTAGAAAAAGAAAAACGCGAATTACAAGATATAGATTTAAAAATAACTCAAAATCAGGGCTTCCTAATATCTGCAACAACTGAAGTAGAAAGATTAAATGGAGAGAAACGACTAGCAGCAGAAAGAGTTAAATACGATAGTAATTCTGATGAAGTTAGAAAAAATCTTATATCTTTAAAAGAACAAGAATTAGAATTAAATACTAATATACAAAAAATGTCAACAGAACTTGATTTAAAAGTTAAAGATTTAGAAAACTTAAATAAAAAGAATAATTCTATGGAAGAAGAATTAAGGGAACTAAATTCTAAAAAATATAGATTATCTTCTGAAATAGAAGAGTATAACAATAATATTTTTGTATCTAAAAAAAGAATTTCTATGTTAGAGATAGAACTTGAAAATGGAAACAATTTACCTAGAAGTGTAAAATCTATATTAAATAACCCTAAACTAAGAACCAAAGGAACTATATCTAGTTTAATAGACATAAAGAATGGTTTTGAAGTTGCAATAGATATAGCACTTGGTGCTAATCAAAATGTTGTAGTTGTAGAAACACGTGAAGATGCAAAAGAATGTGTAAATTATTTAAAAAACAATAATCTAGGTAGAGCAACTTTTTACCCAATGGATGTAATAACACCAAAATTTATAGATGTTACTAGTAAAGATATAATTAAAAATACTAAAAATTATATTGGGCTAGCATCTGAGTTAATAACATACGATGAGAAGTATAAAAATATAATGCTAAATTTATTAGGAAATATAGTCGTAGTAGAAGACATTGATACTGCAAATAAACTAAGTAGTGATATACAAAAGAAATATAGGATAGTAACTAAAGATGGATCAGTTGTAAATGTTGGTGGATCTATTACTGGTGGTAGTATAAAGAAAACAACAATGAATAGTGAAAAATATGAAATAGATGAATTAAAAAGAACTATATCTAACCTAGAAAGTACAATTTCAAAAGAAAGTACTGAATTAGATAGTATTAATACAAAACAAAAATCACTAACAGAAGAAATAAATTTAATTATAATTGAAATAGCAAAATTAAAAGAAGAGATTAATTATAAACAAGAAACACTAAATTCAAATAAAATAAAGTTAGAAACTATAAGTAGTGAGATTTCAAGTTTAGATAATTTATCTAATAGCGAAGGTGAAAATGAAGAACTTAGAATAATTGAACTATTAAAATCAAAAGAAGAAGAAAAAGTAAATTTGATGAGCAAAATAGAAGAACTAAATAAAAAGAAATTATCAACTAATGAAAATATATCGGATTTAGAAAATAGTATAAAAATAAATAATAATATATTATCAAAAAATAATGCAGAACTACATGAACTTGAAATAACTATAAACAGATTAGATGTAAAGTTAGACAATTTACTTAACACTTTAAATGAAGAATATAGTATGACATTTGAAAAAGCAAAAGAAAACTATAAACTTGAAATAGATGTAAAAGAAGCAAGAAAACAAGTATCAAGTTTGAAAAATATAATTAGTGGTATTGGTGAGGTAAATACTGGTTCTATAGAAGAATACGAGCGAGTTAGTAATAGATATGAATTTTTAAATAAACAAAGAGATGACTTAGTAAAAGCGGAAAACGTATTACTAGAAATAATTGATGAAATGGATACTATTATGAATGAAAAATTTATAACTACATTTAAAGAAATAAATGAAGAATTTAGATTAGTATTTAGACAATTATTTAATGGTGGAGATGCTAGTTTAAAACTTAGTGATGAAAATAATATACTTGAAACAGGAATAGAAATAAATGCTTCTCCTGCTGGTAAAAACTTAAAATCTATATCTTTATTATCAGGTGGGGAAAAAACTCTAACTGCAATATCATTACTATTTGCAATTCTTAGAGTAAAACCTGTACCATTCTGTATACTAGATGAAGTAGAAGCAGCACTTGATGAAGTTAATGTTGATAATTTTGGTAAATATTTATCATTATTTAGAAATAAAACACAATTTATTGTAATAACACATAAGAAGAAAACCATGGAATATGCAGACTGTCTATATGGTATTACAATGCAAGAATCAGGTGTAAGCAAACTAGTCAGTGTAAAACTAGAGGATGTAAAATAAAATTTTAATATATCAATAATTTAATAATATAATGTAGTATAGTAATCTTTAGGGAGGTATTTTATGTTAGAATTTGAAGATATACCAATGCCAGAAAATTTAGAATTATTTGAATATGCTTACTTTGATTGTTTTAAATTTTTTGAATCTATGATAGAAAAGTTGGGCTTAACATCTCAATGTTATACGAAAAAACATCATTATGAAGATTATTTAGCAGCACAAGTGTTAAGGAAAATAATATCTGATACTAAAGATAATAATCATCGTATATTATTTTTAAATATAGAACTAAAAAAAGCCATAGAACATGGCGAGTTCAACAACTTTATTAAATATTATAAAGAAGATATAAAAGATGAGCCAACAGATATTAAATCAGTATGGGTTATATATCAAAAATTAAGAGAAAAATATTATTCTAAACATGCTGGTGATAATAATACTGAAAAAAATTCTTTAGTAGATTTTCATGAAGATTATGGGTATTGTTACAGCGAAAAATCAATATTTGCATATTCAGAGAACAGGAGATTTATGTAAAATTATATTAAGGTAGAAGATAGTTTAGATTATCTTTTTTTTTAAATTAATAATTTTATAAAGTCAATTAATTAATATAAAATATGTTTTATACGTGCTATAATTATATTAGAAAAAATGATTAAGGGTGAATTTATGATAAAGGTAGAAAATATAACAAAGAAATTTATTAGAAATAAAAACAAAAAAGAAAAAGAAGAGTTTTATGCTGATAAAAATATTTCATTTGAAGCAAATGATGGAGAAATTATTGGAATACTTGGTCCAAATGGTGCAGGAAAAACTACATTATTAAGAATGATAGTAGGAATATTAGAACAAACAACAGGTAATATTACTTTTGATAAAATGAATTATAAAGATAATGAAATAGAAATAAAAAAAAGTATCGCTTATCTTTCAGGAAATACAAAATTATATGATACATTATCTGCTTATGAATTATTAAATATGTGTTGTGATATATATGGAGTTGATAAAGAAAAAAGAGAAGATAGAATAGATGAAATTACAAAAGTTTTAGGAATGGAACAATTCTTATATAATAAGATTGCAAACCTTTCTACTGGACAAACCCAAAAAGTAAACTTAGCAAGATGTTTAGTACATGACCCAAAATATTATATTTTAGATGAAGCAACAACAGGATTAGATATTATATCTAGTCAAATAATACTAAATTTTATTAAAAAAGAAAGAGATAAAGGAAAAACAATTATTTATTCAACACATTACATGGAAGAAGCAGAAAATATATGTAATAGAGTTATTATGATAAATAAAGGTGAAATAATAAAATCTGGAACACCAGAAGAAATAAAAGTGAGTACCAAAACTACAAATTTAAGAGATGCTTTTTTTGAAGTAATAGGAGGCGATTTAGATGAAGAATAATTTATGGAATATACTAAAGAAAGAATTAAGAGAATTATTTAGAGATAAAAAATCATTATCAATGATGCTAATTATACCTATTTTTATACCTCTTTTAGTCATTGGTATGTCCGCTTTATTTGAATCACAAATTGAGAAAAAGCAAGATGAATACAACAAAATTGGTTTTGCATACGAAATGTCAGATGTAGAGAAAAATATAGCAAGTGAAATGAATATTGAAGTTATTAGTGGTAATGAAGAAGAACTTTCAAAAAAATATGATGAAGGAAAAATAAATCTATACATTACAAAACAAGACAACAAATATATTATAAATACTGATGGTTCAGACAACAGCATGTTTGCAAGTAACTTAATAGAAAGTTATTTTGATACATATAAGCAATATCTTCAAAAGAATTATTTACAAGAAAATAATATAGATTCTAATCAAGTTTTAGATATTATAGTATTAGAAGAAAATATGATCAAGCAAGATAATTTTTATGTAAATTATATAAAAAATTATGCCTTCCTTTTTATAATAATGGCAATTACTGTATCTGCTACATATCCTGCAACTGATACAACAGCAGGAGAAAGAGAAAGAGGTACATTAGAAACATTACTTACTTTTCCAATAAAAAGTAAAGATATAATCCTAGGTAAATTTTTAGGAGTTACAGTATCTTCTATGATTACAGGAATTATAAGTTTAATTTTGACGATTATTTCATTAATGGTAACAAAGAATATGTTTTCTATATATGATGGAGTAAATACAATGTATTCCCTAACTAGTATACTATTTGCTGTTATTGTAATAATTGCATATTCATTCTTTATTAGTGGATTATGTATTGCAGTTGCAAGTACTGCTAGAACATTTAAAGAAGCACAAAGTGCATTAACACCACTAACATTTATATCATTTTTTCCTAGTATGATTGCATTTATGACTGGAATTGAAACAACACCATTATTTTCAGTAGTACCATTTCTAAACTTTACTATAATATTCACAGATATAAATAATGGAACAATAGACATATTAAATATATTATTAATGGCCGTTTCTACAATTATATATATCAGTATAGTATTAGGATATATTATAAAACAATATAAATCTGAAAAAATATTATTTGCAAAATAGTAATATATATGTGATTTATAAAAACTCAACTATAAGTTCGTGTAAAATCTTTGTGATTTATTATATATTAGTTATGGATAATACATGATATACTAATTTTAAGGTGAAAAATATGAATAAAGGTCTTTTTATGCCAAAATATTTATTAATATTTATAATTAGTATAATTACATTTTTAATATTATTATGCGCAAGTTCATTAATCCCATCTAAATATTTAAAATCAAATGTTATAAAATCTGCTAATATTTTACAAAAACAAACTAATGAATATGTAATTAGAATTAGGGGCTTTAACATCCCATTTGATAATCATACAGATTCACTTATGATAAATACATCATATTCCATAGATAGTAATAAGCCGCTCTATTCTAGTTTAGTTGCTAGAAAAAACTATATACCTAATGTAACAAAAACTATTCATAGTGATACAATTGGTGAACTAAAGTCATCCAAATTAGGACAAGTAGGGGATTTAATTGATACAATTAATGAAAATGTGTATGAATCATATGAATATGCAAGATACTGGCATGGATATTTAGTATTTTTAAGACCATTGTTATTGCTATTTGATATTTCTGGTATAAGAATAATAAATATTATATTATTTTTAATTCTTGGAATTATATTTTTATACTTAGTTTATAAAAAAATAGGTTTAATAGAATCAATAATAATGTTAATTGGTTTATTTTCAGTGGATTATTTTTATATAGGATTATCTTTACAAGGAACACCTGTATTTTTAATAATGATTATATCATCAATATTTATATTACTAAAATATAATAAAATAAAAAATATTAATATAGTATTCTTTATAATTGGTATTATTCTAGCATTCACAGATTTTCTAACTAATCCTTTAATTACACTAGGAATACCAATGACAATATATTTTTTACTAAAACAAAAAAATGAAGGAGTATCATTAAAAGAAACTATTAAAATATTAATATATTTATGTATAAGTTGGTCACTTGGATATCTTATTACGTGGTTTACCAAATGGGTTATAGTAGATTTATTATATGGAAAAAGTATTATAAATACATCAATTAATCAGTTATTTTATAGAGTGGGTATTAATGATACCCCAAGTATTATAGAAACAATACTAAAAAATCTATACTGTGTAATGCCAATGTTATTAATTATTATACTTTCAACATTAGCATTCGTTATTTTAAAAAAGAAAATAAGATTTAATTTAACTCTAATACTGCCATATATGTTTATATGTATTTTACCATTCATATGGTATATGTTACTAAGAAATCATTCGCTTTATCATTGTGGTTTCACATATAGAACCCTTATATTAACACTAACTTGTATTCCATTAACTTTAGTAAAATCAGTAAAAAAATAAAGATACGAGTTTATATTTCTCGCATCTTATCAGCGTCTTTAAATGGATTATTTCTATCTATTCTATCAACAAATAATATACCATTTAAATGATCTAATTCGTGTTGGAATGCAATTGATACTTCTTCTCTTCCACGATATTTAATCTTGTTTCCATTCATGTCATAACCTTCTATTGTAGTTCTAGCATATCTAGGCACTATACCAATAGTTTCACGGTTTACAGAAAGACAACCTTCACCCTCACTAGCATATATTAACTCTTCAGAATGTCCAGTTATTACTGGATTAAATATAACATAAATATCAAAATCCTGTTTACCTTCAACTTCCTTTTCAGCAACTACTACAAAAAATCTTTTATTAACCCCAAGTTGTGGTGCTGCCATACCCATACCAGGTCTTAAATCATACCTTAATGCAAGTTCATCTATCTGACTATTTCTTAGATATTCTATCATATCATTTATCATAGATTTATATTGATCACTTATTGGAAATGTTACATCAGTAGATACTTTTCTTAATCTTCTATCCCTTTCATCTAATATATCTCTTGTCCTCAACATATAAAACACCTCTTATATATTACTTATTATACCATGATTGTAAAAAAAAAAGAAGAGTTAAACTCCTCTTAAAGTTATGCTATTCTAGCACCTATTACTATAACTAAAAGTATGAATAATACTATTATGATTGCAGAAGATCCTCCCCAACCACAACCATATCCATAACTAGGGTAAGAATATCCTCCACAACAAGGTGTTACTTGTTGGCAACAACCATTGTTATATCCATATCCTCCAGAATATCCATATGAGTACATATTTCTACCTCCTTTTCATTTATAATATATTAAAGTAGTTGACGTTTTGACATAACAAAAACCTATTAATTATAAAAAAGTTAAATATTTATGTTATTATATAATAAGAGAGGATGAATAAAATGGCTAAAATCAAATCACTTAAATTAAAAGAAGATTTTAAGAAAATAGATAAAGTTATATTTATATTTACAATCCTTTTATTTTTATTTGGATTATTAATGATATTTTCTGCCTCTAATGTATCTTTATCTATGAGTGGTAAAAATCCATTTATATATTTTACAAAACAAGCACTCACATTGTTTTTATCAATTATAATATTTATAATAATCATTAAAATACCAAGTAAATATTATTATTTTATATCAATGTTTTTTGGAAGTATATTGCTTATTTTACTTATTTGGCTTTTAATTTTTGGAGATGTAAATAGAGGTGCTAAAAGTTGGATAAATTTGGGATTTTATTCAATACAACCATCTGAATTTGCTAAAGTAGCACTTATAATGTTTTTTGGAACATTTTATGAAAAATATAGAGAAAAGTGCAGTAGTAGTTGGTTAATTACACTAATACCAGTTTTAATAGCAGTTTTAGTATTTGGACTTACATTTTTACAACCAGATTTAGGTACTGCTATAATAATATGTATTATTGTTGCAATGATTTTTATATCACTACCAATAGATTTTAAAAAGAAACTTATAATAGGTGGAGCAGGTGCTGCAGTAGTAGCATTTGGACTCATTTTGTTATTTGGATTTGATTTAAAAGATAAAGTGTTATCGCAAACACAACAAGACCGTCTTAATTTTAAAGACCCATGTAGTAGATATACCCAGTCAACTGGTTATCAATTATGTAATGGCTATATTGCTATGAATAATGGTGGACTTTTTGGAAAAGGTTTTGGTAATAGTACACAAAAATACTTATATTTACCTGAACCACATAATGATTTTATAATGGTAATAATAATAGAAGAATTAGGATTAGTAGCTTTTTTAATTGTTATGGCTATATACATTTTAATTTTGTATAGAATATTATTAATTGCAAAAAAATCACCAACTCTTAAAGGTTCCGTAATAGCATATGGAGTTGCAGTTTATATATTTTCACATATAGTTGTAAATTTAGGTGGAGTATTTGGAGTATTCCCAATGACAGGTGTACCACTTCCATTCCTAAGTTATGGAGGAAGTTCAGCATTAACACTTGTCTGTGCACTTTCATTAGTACAAAGAATTAGAATAGAATCATATGATCATAAAAGAAAAATGTTATTAAAAGAAGGAAAAAAGGCATAAATAAAGAATAATCTCTATGAGGAGGTTATTTTTTATGATATTAAAATTAATAAAAAACAAAATAGTTATTACAATAACATTAGTAGTAGTATGTATAATTTCATTTATATCAATATACTTATACAATAACAATGGGGAAAGTATGGAATCTATTGCATTAAATGAAGAACCATTAAAACAAAATAATATAACAGAAGTAGAAGAACCACTAACAGTTGAAATAAAGGGTGCAGTTATAAATCCAGGTGTTTATAAATTAAAAAGTGGATCAAGAGTTATAGATGTTGTAAATTTAGCAGGTGGCTTTAATGAATGGGCTAATACTAGATATATAAATTTAAGTAAAAAAGTAACAGATGAGATGAGCATTATAATTTATACAAATGAAGAAGTAACAAGTTTTAAACAAAATAACTTAATTGTTATTGAAGAACCATGTGAATGTCCTGAAATTAAAAATGATGCTTGTCTAAAAGATATAACTGACAATAACTTAATTTCAATCAATGATTCATCCATGGAAGATCTTCTAAAAATACCAGGTATTGGTGAATCTAAAGCAAAAGCAATTATAGAATATAGAAAAGAAAATAAATTTAATAAAATAGAAGATATATTAAATGTTAGTGGAATAGGCCAAAAACTATTTGATGCAATCAAAGAATATATTAAAGTTTAAAATATTATTATATTTTATCTTGGTATTAATACTTATATTTAGATTTATAACTAATAATTATAATTCAAAATATAGTGGATTAGAAACTAAAATAACTGGATATGTAAAATCAATAAACTTTAATAATTCAAAACTAGAAATCCTATTAATTGCAAAAGAAAAAATACTAGTAAATTATTATGTGGATACAATAAAAGAAAAACAAAATATATTATCCAATATAAAATTAGGAGATTATATAACTGTAAGTGGGGTTTTAAGTGAAGCACCAAAAAACAGTAATTTTAATATGTTTAATTATAAAGAGTATTTAAAAAGAAATAATATATATTATATTATGAAATCAAAGTCAATAAATAAAGTAAAGACTAATACTAATATATTATATAATTTAAAACAAAAAGTAATAGATAGAATAAATAATTTAAAATACTCTAAAAGTTATGTTTACTCATTTATTATGGGAGATACTAATTATATTAGTGATGAAGAATTAGAAGATTATAGAAATATAGGTATAAGCCATTTATTTGCCATATCTGGAATGCACATAAGTTTAATAATAATGTTATTATCTAAACTTCTTATTAAAACAAATAAATATATAAGATTTACCATAACTTCTATATTTTTATTATTATACTTATTTATTATAGATTTTTCTATAACTGCCCTAAGAGCATGTCTATTTACATTATTTTTAACACTTAACAAAAATACAAACAAAATATTTACAAGTATTGAAATAGTTATAATAGTATTTTTATTACTAGTTATTTATAATCCAAATAATATATATAATATGGGACTACAAATATCAATTATAGTATCATTCTTTCTAGTATTATTTTCTAAAAATATTAATAATAAAACAAATAAATTAAAAAAATTACTAAATATTTCATATATATCATTTATTTCTACATTACCTATAATGATATATTATTTTAATACAGTAAATATACTAAGTATATTTATAAATATCCTATTTGTACCATTAGTGTCTTATATATTATTTCCGCTATGTATAGTTACATTTATACTTCCTATATTTGACTATATTTTATACTTTTTATTTAATTTATTTTACTTATTATCTAACAACTTAAATAATATAAATTTTTTAAAACTATCATTTTCTAATATGAATGTATTTATTTGTATAATCTATTATTTGGTATTACTTATGTATTATAAAAATAAACACGCACTTTATATATTTATAATAATGTTATTTATTCATTATAATATTATATATTTTAATAGTAATATGTATATATATTTTTTTGATGTAGGGCAAGGAGATTCTATGCTTATTATGCTTCCACATAATAAAGGAAATATATTAATAGATACAGGAGGTAAAAATAACTACTGTATTAGTGAACTTGGTTGTAATACATATAGTTTAGGTGAGAAATTAATAATACCATCATTAAAGAAATTAGGAATAAAACATTTAGATTATTTAATATTAACACACGGTGATTATGATCACATGGGAGAAGCAATTAATATAGTTAATAACTTTAAAGTAAATAAAGTTATATTTAATTGTGGTGAGTTTAATGAATTAGAACAAGAGCTTATAAAAGTATTAAATAAAAAGAAAATACCATATTACTCTTGTATTAAAAAGTTAAATATATATGATAATAAATTATATTTTTTGAACAATAAAGATTATGGTAATGAAAATGATAATTCAAGTGTTGTATATACTGAACTAAATAAATATAAATTTCTATTTGTGGGAGATGCAGGAGTAGAAGTAGAAGAAGATTTAATAGAAAAATATAATCTACAGGATATTGATATTTTAAAAGTTGGACATCATGGCAGTAAGACAAGTTCTAGTAAAAACTTTATAGATGAGATTAATCCAAAATATTCAGTTGTTAGTGTAGGTAAGAATAACAGGTATGGTCATCCTAATAATACAGTATTAGATACTTTATCTTACTCTAAAATCTATAGAACTGACCAAGATGGAAGCGTAGAAGTCAAAATAAATAAAAAAGGATATATTATAACAACTTGTATTCCTCAGAAAGGAAAAATATGAATTACTACAATGAAATAAAGAATCAAATAATAAACAATGAAATAACAAAAAAAGTAAAAGATTATAGCAAAAATAAAAGTGATTTAAATACTTATTATAATATTGGAAAACTACTTTTTGAGGCAGGTAAACATTATAGAGAAGGAATAATAAGGGAATACTCTATTAAACTTACAAATGAATTTGGAAAAGGATATACACAATCTAGATTAAGATATTTTAGAAGATTTTTTGAAGTATTCTCAAAATGTCCGACACTGTCAGACGAATTGACATATTCACATTATTGTGAAATTATTTGGTTAGAAGAAATAGAAATAAGTTATTATATAAAAATAAGCATTGAACAGAATTTGTCTGTGAGAAATCTAAGGCAAAGAATAAAAACAAATGAATATAAGAGATTAGATGAAAATACTAAACTAAAAATTATTAATGAAGAAAAAAGTAAAGTAACAGATTTAGTAAAGAATCCAATTATTATTAAAAATAGTAATAACTATAAAATAATATCTGAAAAAATATTACAAAGATTAATATTAGAAGATATTCCATCATTTTTAGATGAGTTAGGTAGTGGTTTCACATTTGTAAGAAATGAATATAAAATAAAAATAGGAGATGTTTATAATTACATAGACTTACTCTTATATAACATAGAATTTAATTGTTATGTAGTAGTAGAACTAAAAATAACAGAACTAAAAAAAGAACATATTGGACAAATACAAGTATATATGAATTATATAAATAGTAATTTAAAAACAAATAAGCAAGATAAAACAATAGGAATAATAATATGTAAGAAAGATAATAAATTTATTATGGAATATTGTAGTGATGATAGAATAATTACTAAAGAATATGAATTAATGGAACTATAAAGTAAATAATTCATAATATATAGTAACACAATATTTGTGTGTTTATATAGATAAGGGGAAAACTATTTTTCCCTCTTTTTTAATTAAACTATTTCTAGTAATAGTTTATTTTTTATGTTATTATTTTAATAGGTGAAGTTTATGAAAAATGTTGTACTAATAGATGGAAATAATTTAATGTTTAGAAGTTACTATGCAACTATGTATTCTGGTAATTCTATGAAAAACTCTAAAGGAATACCGACAAATGCATTATATGGTTTTGTAAATATGGTAAATAAAATAATTACAGAAGAAAATCCAGAATATATGTTAATCGCATTTGATAAGGGAAAAACTTTTAGACATGAAGAATGTGAAACATATAAAGGTGGAAGAATTGAAACACCTGATGACTTAAAACAACAATTTAAAATAGTAAAAGAACTACTTACACTAATGAAAGTAAAATGGTTTGAAATAGATAACTACGAAGCAGATGATATAATTGGTACATTAGCAAGAATAATAGATGAAACAGATGATTACAAAGGTACAATTATAAGTAGTGATAAAGATTTACTTCAACTTATATCTGATAAAGTTATTGTAAAACACTTAAAACAAACTGGCTTCATATGGATGGATAGAGATAATTTCTATAAAGAATATGGTATAGAACCAATAAATATGATTGACCTAAAAGCAATCGCAGGAGATCAATCAGATAATATAAAAGGTGTAAAAGGAATAGGAGAAAAGGGTGCATTAAAACTTTTAAATGAATATAATACAATAGAAAATATATACTTAAATATTGATAAAATAAACGGTAAAACAAAAGAAAAACTTATTGAATCTAAAGAAGATGCTTTCTTAAGTAAAAAATTAGTAACAATATATAAAGACGTTCCACTTAATTTTTCACTAGAAGATACAAAATATGAAAATATAGTTACAAAAGAATTAATTGATAAATATAAAGAACTAGAATTCTTTTCATTAGTAAAAAAGATAGATAATTTTAAGAGCGATAAAAAACAAGATGTTACAATTGTTAAAAACATAGATGACATTAATATAAATAGTACATCATCATTTATTATAGAATTAGATAATACTAACTATCACTTTGCAAATATTATTGGAATAAGTATATATGATGGAAATAATTGTTATTATGCTTCCTCTTCTTTAGTAGAAGGAATAATAAAAAAATATAGTAAATATTTTAAAATAACATATGATTTAAAAAAGATGTTAAGTATATTTAGAAGATATAACCTAACATTAAATGGTGTAGATGACGTTATGATATCATCATACCTTTTAAACTATAACTTAAAAGAAGATATTGCATATCTTGCTAACCAATTTGATTACGATATAGAATTTTTAGAAAATATAAAAAATGATGAAGATAAATTTATAAATGCTAGTGCAAAAAAATGTATATTCTTATATGAAATAAATAATACATTAAAAGAAAAACTAGATAATGAAAATATGTATAATTTATATAAGGATTTAGAATTACCACTTACATATGTATTAGAAGATATGGAAAGTACTGGAATGTTAGTAGATGAAACAGTATTAGATAAAATGAAAGATGAATTTGAGGCAAGAATAGACATTATATCTAAAGAAATATACGATTTAGCAGGAGTAGAATTTAACGTATCTTCTCCTAAACAACTAGGAGAAATTCTATTTGAAAAGTTATCGCTACCAATGGGTAAAAAGACAAAAAGCGGTTACTCAACTAGTGCAGAAGTATTAGATAAATTGATTGACAAGCATCCAATAATTTCTAAAATAATAGAATATAGAATGCTAACTAAACTACATGGTACCTATATAATTGGATTAAAGCCATATATAATGAGTGATGGTAAAATTCATACTATTTTTAATCAAACACTAACTAGGACAGGTAGATTATCATCAAGCGAACCAAATTTACAAAATATACCTATAAGATATGAAGTTGGTAGATTAGTAAGAAAATGTTTTATACCCGAAGAAAACAGCATATTTATAACTAGTGATTACTCACAAATAGAACTTAGAATTTTAGCACACATTTCAAACGTAGAAGAATTAAAAAAAGCATTTATTGAAAATATTGATATACATACTAAAACTGCCTCTGATATATTCGATGTACCAATTGAGGCAGTAACTAAAGAAATGAGAAGACATGCTAAAGCGGTTAACTTTGGAATAATATATGGTATAAGTGCATTTGGACTATCAGAAGATATAGGGATGAGTCCTGCTAGTGCAAAAAAATTCATAAATAAATACTTTGAAGAATATCCTGGTGTTAAAGAGTATATGGATAACGTAATAAAACAGGCATACGAAACTACATGTGTAACTACACTAATGGGAAGAAGAAGAATTATTGATGAATTAAAAAACACTAACTACATGATAAGAAGTAGCGGTGAGAGAATGGCACTAAATACACCTATACAAGGAACTAGTGCAGACATAATAAAAAAAGCAATGATAGATATATATAACAAAATAAAAGAAAAAAATCTAAAAAGTAGAATGATTCTTCAAATACACGATGAACTTATGTTTAACGTTGTAAATGAAGAAAAAGAAATACTTTTAGATATAGTAAAATCTTCAATGGAAAATGCCTATAAATTATCAGTTCCATTATCAGTAGAAGTTGATTATGGTAATAACTGGTATGAATTGAAGTGATAAGGGGGTTATATGAGTAAAATTACAACTACATTATTAAAAAGTTTAATTGTAAATATTGTTCTTGTAATTGTAAAATTTATAGTTGGTATTATAGGAAAATCTAGTGCTTTAGTAGCAGATGGTATACATTCTTTATCTGACTTAGCAACAGATTTAGTTGCAATTATCGGTTCAAAACTTTCTAACAAACCAGCAGATGATGAGCATCCATATGGACACGGTAGAATAGAGTATGTAACTAGTATAATAATAGGAATAGTAATATTAATTTTAGGATTAACACTCGTATTTAACAGTAAAAAAGAACAAATTCCTAGTATTATTGTAATATATGCATCAATATTTACAATAATAGCAAAGTTTTTAATATCAAGATATTTATGTGTTGTTGGAAAAAAATTAGATAATCAAATACTTATTTCAAGTGGAAAAGAAAGTTCAATGGATGTTATTTCATCATTTGTAGTATTAATATCATCAATATTAGTACAATTTTCTAATATAGTACCATTTTTCAAACACATTGATAGAATATCAACTATAATAATAGGAATATTTATTATAAAAATAGCAATAGATGTTTTAAAATCAAATATAAATTTAATATTAGGTGAAGTAATAAGAAATGAAGAATACTTAGAAAAAGTAAGAGATATTATATTAAAGATTAAGGGTGTCGTTAAAATAGATGATTTAAAAGTAATAAAATTAGGTAGTTATAACGAGGCAAAAATATATATATCAGTTAATAAAAATATATCTTTAATAAAGGCACACGATATAGCACATCAAGTAGAAGACGAACTAAAAATAAATGAAGAATTGAAGATTAAATATGTAATAGTACATATAAATCCAATAGAAAAAGTTAAAAAAAATAAAAAATAAAGTCAAATCTTTATTTTTTTGTGTTATAATAATTAATACTAGGAGGCGTATAAAATGGATGACGATTTTGAAATGTATGATGAAGATGAAATTAGTAAGAGTAGTTTAGATTTATATAATATGCAAGACCCTGAACCTAATTATCAAAATACCCAATCTACTTCGGTTTTAACGCCGATGTACGAAGAAGATAATAATGTAAGTTACGAAGAGGAACTAAAAACAGCAACACCTATAATAGAAGAAAAAAAGGAAGAAGAGCAAGTTGAAGAAACCCCAAAAGAAGTAACATATACCTCTGACTTTATGGATTATGATCCAATGTTACATAATGGTTTACAGACTGATGGTGATTATGTAATTACATCATTTAATCCAAATGAAAATAGTGATTATGTGCCAGAAAAAACAAATTTTGATAGTGAAAATATGATGGAGTCACATAGCGAAGAAAATGTTGAAGTTGAACCCCCTAAAAAAGAAGAGGAGGAACCACCTGTTCCAGAAGATTATAATACAGCAGGTATGATGACATATGATACCAATAACGTAGATACTTTTAATGATGGAAAAACACCAACAGAAACAGTAGTTACAAGATTCATATTTGATGAAATGAAAAATAGTGAGGAACCAAAACCACAAGAACTTCCAAGTCAAGAAGTAGAGCAAGAAGTAACAAAACCAGCAAATATGGGGGCAATACCTATATATAATAGACAAGATGAGATAGATAAAAACATAAAAAATCAAAATTCAAATAGGAAAACATATGAAATGGTAGGTATGGTTATATTCTTTGCATTATTAATACTTGTAATTAGTTTTTTTCCAGATATAAATAAAATATTTGATAACTTTAAAAAATAATACCAAACTTATGGTATTTTTTGATATAATTAAGCTAGATTTGAGGTATTACATATGGATTATACAGTTAAAATAGATGAATTTGAAGGACCACTTGACTTACTTTTACATCTAATAAAACAAGATGATATAGATATATACGAAATATCTATAGAAAGAATAGTAAGCCAGTACATGGATTACATAGAAAAAATGCAAGAATTAAACCTAACAATCGCATCAACATACTTAGTAATGGCAGCAGAATTAATAGAAATGAAATCAAGATCTCTTTTACCCAAAAAAGAAAATAATGAAGATGAAGATAACTATGAGGAAGACCCAAAAGACAAGTTAATTAAACGATTAATTGAATATAAACAATACAAAGAAATGAGTACAAAATTTAAAGATTTAGAGTATACAAGAAGTTTCATATTCACTAAACAACCAGATAATATGAAAGAATATATAGAAGATGAGATTATTGATCCAGAAGATAGTAAAGATGTAAATATTTTAATAAATGCCTTCCAAGAATTATTAAATAGAAAACAACTACAAAGACCAATAAATACAGTAATAACAAAGAAAGAAATATCAGTAGTTGAAAGAAAAAAACATATACAAAAAATACTAAGTAATAAAAAACAAGTTTACTTTGATGAATTATTTGATATAATGACTAAGGATTATGTAGTAGTTACATTCCTAACTATATTAGAAATGGCTAAAGAAAAAAGTTTAGAGATAAAACAAGATGCTAATTTCGACCAAATTTTAATATTAAATAGGGGGAATTAAAAATGAATTATAAACCAATATTAGAAGGACTATTATTTGTTGTTGGAGAAGAAGGTCTAACAATAAGTGAAATAAGTGAAATTCTAGAAATAGATAAAGAAGAAACAAACAAATTATTAGATGAATTAAGATTATCATATGAAGATAACTCTAGAGGAATTAATCTAGTTTTACTTGGAAATAAATATAAACTAGCAACAAAAAAAGAGTATAGTGAATACTGTAAAAAATTAATAGAAGCAACAAGTAATACACTATCACAAGCAGCACTTGAAACACTAGCCGTAATAGCATATAATGAGCCAGTAACTAGAATAGAAATAGATGAAATAAGGGGAGTAAGCAGTAGTCAGTTAGTTAGAAAATTAGTCTTAAAAGGTCTTATATGTGAGGCAGGCAAATCAGATTTACCAGGTAGACCAAACCTTTATAAAACTACAGACAAATTCTTAGATTATTTTAATCTATCTAGTAAAGATGAACTTCCAAAATTTGATAATATTGTATCAGAAGCAATAGAAAGTTCTTTATTTGAAACAAAGTATAAAGAAGAAGTTGATGAAATAATTCAGTAAAAGTATAGAATTTTGTTAGATATTATGTTATAATGTCTACATGCCCGTATGGCGGAATTGGTAGACGCACACGACTCAAAATCGTGCGAAGAAATTCATGTCAGTTCGAGTCTGACTATGGGCACCAGATTGAATTGATACTCGAACTTTTTATTCGAGAGTAATAAATATTAACTAGAAGTATCGTCTAGTTTTTTTGTTATTTGAGAATGGAAGTGATGAGTTATGAAGGAAGTTAAGGAATTAGAGTTTGATAAGGAAGTTTTAAAAAAGATTGAAATGATATATAGATTTGCTTGTGTTAAACCTATTATTAAGCAAAGGAAGTTGTACTACAAAAATTATTTGATATTATTAATAGAGATATTTTTGAAACAACATTTTTAGAATCAGTTAAGTGTTATCCTTTAATGCAAAAAAATTTAAAAACTTGTTCTAGTAATTGTAAGAATATAATGTTAGAACAATTAAGAATACTAAATTGATTATCACTCTAGGAGAATTTCCAACAAGAAATTTACTAGATTTTAAATTTGATAAGTTTGTAGATGTAGTTGGTAATATATATGAAGTAGAAAAATATAAAGTATTACCTATATATTATCTTAGTCTTATATTTCCAAAGAGTTATAAAGGTAACATCCCTATTTTTGAGAAATTAAAAGAAGCACATATGTGAAAGGGGGATTGTTGTACTATGGAAGAAAGCAAAAATTTAATAATTAGGAGTAGCACAGAAGAATTTTTAACATTTAAAATTCAAGAGTGTGATAAAGGAATTAAAGTTAGATATGATAAAGACACTTTATGGATGGACCCAAAAGGCAATAGCAGAATTATTTGATGTTGAACAACCTGCAGCATCTAAACATTTTATAAATATATATAATGAAAAAGAATTAGATAAAACCTCAACTAATTCCAAAATGGAATTAGTTCAAAAAGAGGAAAACAGAAATGTTGAGTTTTATAATTTAGATTCAATAATTTCCATAGGTTATAGGGTTAATTCTTTAAGAACTACACAATTTAGAAGATGGGCAACTAATATTTAAAAAAAAAGCAACATGATAGTTTTTTAGAACAAATTTAGTAAACTATGCTATACTTATACTAATTGGTAATTATTAATATCTATTAATTGTTTACAAGAAAAGTTAAAACTACGAATATAAGAAAAAAATAATATTGAAAATAAAAGGAGATTGTATAAATGAATACACTTACACAAAATTATGTAAAATATTTAGAAAAATATGATTCAGAACTTTTTGAATTATATGGTGATGAGTATCAAATAAGAATTGAGGAAATTAAGGAGTCATTGTATGGTTTACCAATTTCACATACAACTAATATTGCTTACATTCCCTTGATTTTACAACAGGGACTAGTGCCGTTTGCTTATAGGAAAGAATTAAATTATAAAAAATCCGCTATATTTGATTATGATAAACAATATGGATTAGATAAGTATGTTTTTGCTGTAATGGGTTATTGCTCCAATTATGGACCAAACATTGGTAGAGTCACAATTCTACTTGATGATTCCGTTATTGGGGGGGAGGATTCCTTTTTTACATTTCATGATTTAACAGCGGTGTTGCTATTTAATGAAGGAAATCATAACAATCCATTTGTTCATAGAATAATTCAACAATATCAACAAGAAAAAATTCCACTAAAATATATATATGATATATTATCTAGAACCTTTTTGAAATCAGGTTTTACCTTAGAAGCATTTATGGAAGGTAATTTTCCAAAATTTCCAGTAGCGTATGATCCTGATTTTCAGCACACAAATTCTGGAAAACCAGAGATAAAAATTTCTGGTATAATTCCACCAGAAAAGTTTATTGGATTTGTTGTTTGGGATGAAGAAACTAAGCAATGTTTAATAAATTATGGTATTGAGGAATCTCAAATTATATTATTAACTAAAGAATCGAATGCTAAAAAAGAGATATATAAATATAAAAATAATTTGATAAACGCTAAGAAGAGATAACAACAATATGACTTATAATTGGGAGAAAAAAATATATGACTGATACAAGATCTTATATTAAAATTATCAATAGTAGTAAGGGTGATAATCATGTCAAATTTAACTAATAGTGATATAAATTTTATTAATAATAGATATAAATCATTTTTATATAATTTAAAAGCATTTTTAGGAAATACTAGTGACATAGATTTAATTAAAACAGTAATAAGTAATCTATATAATGGAAAATTTAGTATAAATGGCACTATGAGATTTGATAATTATTATAACTACATACCATTACCACCAGAATTAAGTAATGGAGTACATATCACAACAGGTATTTCTTGTTGTAGACATGCTAATGGATTCCTTTTTGACATATTAAGTTCTACTTGTCTTAAACCTATAATTGTATATATTTTTATTGATGAGAAAAACATATGGCATAGAGTTGGTCCAAGTAAACAATATGCAAATCACTATGCACTTTCTTTAAATATTAATAACTGCGATTATATTGTTGATGCTACAAATAAATTGATATTAGAACTAAAAAGTAATGGAGATTTAATCCAACTACCTATACCACAAACTAATATATTAGAAGAATATCATGATACTAATATTGAAGATATTGCAAAAACACTAAAGAAATATTATACATATAGAAATTTTGGAGTAAAAACTATATACGATATTACAACTAATTTTTTTAGCATCTTACATTAATTAAAAAATAAATTAACTGATGAATTTATAACTAGTTAACATAAACGAAGTCATAAAAAAACTATAAAGTGCGTAAATTTGTATTTTAATATAAAGATATGTTATTATTAAATTAGGTGATAATTATGTTAAATGAAAAAAATATAAGTAATTTAAGAAAAAATTATGAAAGTGATAATTTTAATAAAATAAGAAGAAGAATGTTAAACAAAGTACAAATTGCTGACTTAATATGTGATGTAGATACTAACTTAGATCAAGATTTTAGCATAGAAATAAAAACACATGGTATTACAGATCAAGGGCAATCAGGTAGATGTTGGTTTTTCGCTGGATTAAATATATTAAGAGAAAAAGTAATAGAAAAATGTAATTTAGACAACTTCGAATTATCAGGCAGTTATATTGCTTTTTATGACAAATTAGAGCGTTTTAATCAGTTATTAGAAAAACTAATTTCATATAAACATGAAAATAAAGATGTATATGATAGATATGTATCACATATACTTAAAAATGGTATAACTGATTCTGGCTATTTTACACAATTTGCTAATTTAATTGATAAATATGGAGTAGTTCCTAAAAAAATATTTCCTGAAAACTTCCAATCATCTAATACTTATGAGATAAACCAAATATTATCAAGATTATTAAGAAAATTTTATTTAGATATAGAAAAGGATAATGATGAGGAAACTATAAAAGATAAATATTTACAAGATGCCTATAATATATTAACTAATATTTATGGTATGATACCAGAAAGATTCAACTTTGAATATAAAGATAAAAATGGAGTTTACCATATTGATAAAAATACTTCACCTAAAGAGTTCTATAGTAAATATATAGGTATTAACTTAAAAGAAGATTATATAGAAGTTGCAAGTTATCAAGATGAATTAATAAAATATAATAATATTTATGAAGAAGAAATAACTTCCATAATTAGTGAAACTAAAAACAATATAGTATTAAATATTCCTAAAGATGATTTTAATAAACTAATGCAAAAACAAATAAGTTCATATGAACCAGTTTACTTTTATTGTTCAACAACATATAGAAGAATAGATGGTATTTGGATTGATTTATTTGAAAGATATGGTGATATCTTTGATATAGATTTAACAATAGATAAACAAGAACTTATGAGAACTAATGGTATTACTAATTGTCACTGTATGATAATAACAGGAGTAAATATTATTGATAAAAAAATTGATAAATGGAAAATAGAAAATAGTTGGGGTAATAGACTGGGAAAAAATGGTTATTATATAGCAAGTAATGACTGGGTAGAAAAATATGTACATAGAGCAGTAATAAATAAGAAATATCTAGATGATGAGCAATTAAAAATTACAAAACAAGAACCGATAAAATTAACGAGATGGGATATTAAGTTTTAATATAAATATATATTTATAAAACCTGACAATTAATAATAAAGAAAATAACCGTAGTTACTTAAACAAATAAAGACATAACAATGTTAATAAAGTATCAATTTAAAGTAAAGTTGATACTTTTAATTTACAAAAAAATAAGTTATTTATATTATAACTTTGTATATTTTATATAAAATGTGTTATCATTATATATGAAAAAAGTGTGGTGTAAAAATGAAATCAAAAACTTTTTTAAAAACTTATGCTTATTCTTTATTAATATCTTTTGCATTTTTATTTATATGTAGTAAGAACTCACCACTATATGTATTAAATGATTGGGTAGACGCTAATGCCTTTTTTACAGTCGGAAAATCTATGGTAAGAGGTATAGTACCATATAAAGAATTATTTGAACAAAAAGGACCACTACTATATTTTATATATGGAATTGGTTCATTAATATCATATGACAGTTTTATAGGTGTATTTATACTAGAAGTAATATTATTTTCAATATTTATATATTACTCATTTAAAACTATAACTTTATTTGTTGATACTAAAAAAGCATATTTTATTATTCCATTATATACTTTATTTATTGTAACATTAAAATCATTTAGTCACGGCGGCTCTGCAGAAGAATTTAGTTTGCCATTTATTATGTATACTTTCTATATATTTGTTAGATTCCTAAAAACAGGTAATATTAGTAAAAAACAAATTTTTATAACTGGTTTACTAGCAGGATGTGTATTCTGGATAAAATACACTTTATTAGGACTTTTTATTGGGTATATGCTAAGTATGACAATTAATATGTTTTTAAATAAAAAGTATAAAGAAATGTTTATTAATTGTGGTATATTTTTACTAGGAGTTATAGTTTCATCTATACCATGGATAATATATTTTATAATAACTGATTCCATAAAAAATATGATAGATGTATACTTTTTAATAAATATAGTTTTATATCCAAAAAAGATTTCTATTATTAGTAAATTATCAAAAACATTTGAACTTATTACATATAATCTTGCCTCTAATTCAATATATTTTATATTTATAGTTTGTGGATGTGTTTTATTTCTATTTAATAATGAAAAGTGGGAAGTAAAACATCATAAATTATCTATAATAATATCTATTATATTAACTGGGGTATGTGTATTTATTGGTGGAACTAATTACCACTATTATCCATTCGCATTAAGCCCATTTATAATTATTGGATTAATAGAACTATTTAAAACCGTAAATATCAATAAAATAATTATAATACTTACAATTATATTGTCATTAGTATCTAGTTTCTATGCATCTACTAATACATATATGTTAAGATACAAAAGAAAAAACTACGCTCAGTATGAATTTGCTAAAATAATAAAGGAAGTAGAAAATCCAAAAATACTTAACTTTGGATTCTTAGATGGTGGATTTTATTTAACTACTGGTCTTATTCCAGATTGCTATTATTTTATGAAAAATAATATTCCATATAAAAACTATCCAGAAATGTTAGATGGACAACTTAAATATATTAAAGAAGAAAAACCAGATTTTATTATTATTAGAGGTAGTGGATGGGATAAGGCAAAAGATACTATAAATGATAATTATAATCTAGTTAAAGTTCATAAACAAAAATATCAACAATATGAAGTCACTTATAAACTTTATAGAATTAAAAATAAGTGATATACTAATAAAGGTGGTTTAATATGATGGAATTAAATAATGATTTAATAGGACTTACTATATCAGTGCCTTCTTCTTGGAATGTAATACCAAAAGAATCTTATGAAGAATATAACATTGATAAAAGAACATTGTTCTTACTTTTAACATCAGATAATAAATTTGTAAGTTTTATGTATCAATGTAAATTAAAGGAAGAAAACTTCCAAAATCTTTATAAAGATAATATTGATAATCTAAAAAAAGAAGGAATGGAAGTTTTATATGAAGGTGCATTAAAAACAAGTGGTAAAATAAGCCAAGTTAAATATGCCTTTGTATCAATAAATTCAGGAGATAAAAACTTAAGATTAATTCAGGTATTCTTTTTATACAATAACTATTTTATTAATGCATCAACTGAAGTTAATCCAAATATAAATCCAAAAGATATTCTAAATTTAATGGATGATAAGGACGTAATAGCAATACTTAAAATAATATTATCTATAAAGTAGGTGAAGTTATGATAGATAATAAGAAAAAAAAAGTTTTATTTATATCATCAACTGGTGGACATCTTAACGAACTTATGCAATTAAAACCAATGTTTAAAAAATACGATTATCATATAATAACTGAAAAAGATAAATCAACTAGTAATTTAAAAGAAAAGTATGGTGAAAAGTTAAATTATTTAGTATTTGGTACAAAAGACCATATTCTAGTTTATCCATTTAAATTTATATATAATTGTTTTAAAAGTTTAATACTATATTTTAAAATAAAACCAAAATATATTATAACAACTGGTACTCATACAGCAGTACCAATGTGTTATATTGGTAAGATATTTGGAAGTAAGATAATTTTTATAGAAACTTTTGCAAATATTAATACAAAAACTTTATCTGGAAGATTAGTATATCCAATCGCAAATCTCTTTATAGTTCAGTGGGAAAGTATGCTAAAACTATATCCAAAGGCGATATATGGCGGTTGGATTTTTTAGGAGGTTCTATGATATTAGTAACATTGGGAACACAAGATAAAAACTTTGATAGATTATTAAAATACATTGATGAACTTTTAGATAAGGGTGAAATTAAAGACAATGTAATCGCACAAATAGGACATACGACATATACTAGTAAAAATATGGAAACATTTGATTTTAAATCAACTGATGAATTAAATGACTTAAGAAAAAAAGCAGATCTTATAATTACACATGCAGGAGTAGGTAGTATATTAGATTCTTTAAAATTAAATAAAAAGGTAATAGGCATTGCAAGATTAAAAAAATACGGGGAACACACTAACGATCATCAATTAGAGATTTTAAATAAATTCTTTAACGATGGTTATATATTAAAGGCATCAAACTGTGAAGAACTGCTTGATTCGATTAATAACTCAAAAGATTTTACACCAAATAAATATAAAAGTAATGTAAATAATATGATAAAAATAATAGATGATTTTATTTCAAGTAATTAATTCTTGACATCTATTTTTTTATATTGTAATCTTTAATTGAACAAATGTACGAGGTGAAATATGAAAATTAAAAAATATAAAAAATTGAGTACCTCTAAATACTTAATAGAACTTGAAAATAACGAATCACTAACACTTTATGAAGAAACTATAATTAAATATAACTTATTATATAAAAAAGAATTAGAAGTAGATAAATTAAATGAAATATTAGAGTTTAATGAGTATGGAGAGGCATATGAAAAATGTATAAAATTTATATGTAAAAAATTACGCTGTAAAAAAGAAGTAACTGAGTTCTTGAGAAAAAACTCATACAATTCTCATATTATTGATACAGTAATAGAAAGATTAGAAAAAAATAATATCTTAAATGAAAATAACTATGTAAAATCATATATAAATGATAAACTTTATCTCACAAAAGATGGGCCTTTAAAAATAGAAAAAGAATTAACTGATTTAGGTATAGATAGTAGAATCATATACGACAATATATCTTTGATTGATAAAAGTATAGTAGAAGATAAGGTAAGAAAATATATAGAAAAAAGAAGAAAAACTAATTCTAAATATAGTCAAAATATGATAAATAATAAAATTAGACAAGAGTTATTAAACTTAGGATATGATATTGAATTAATAAATATGTATCTTGATATTGATAACGAAGGTAATGATGATATTTTAATAAAAAAAGATTATGAAAAATCTTTAAATAAATATTCAAAAAAATATAATGGTAGGGAACTTGATCAAAAAATAAAGAATTATTTATATAGTAAGGGATATAAGATAGATGATATTAATAAACTATTCTAAAATAAAACTATCAAATTAATGATAGTTTATTCATTTATACTAAGACATATATCTGAAAGATATGAGTTATATTTAGTTTTTAAATCATTATCCTCTATATCAATACTACTATGACTATTGCATACTACTTTTAATGCTTTATCTGGCATTGTAGCATCAAGTGTTAAAAGTTTTTCTGCTAAAGTTTTAATAATCTTGTTCCTTACTTCATCTAAAGATGGTTTTGATTTTTCATTGGTTTTTAATATAACATGATATCCATATAGAGTTACAACTGGAGTAGTAGTATATTTACCAACTTCTAACTTCTTTGTGGCATTCTCAAATTCATCTACCATTTCACCTTCACTAAAGTATCCAAGGTAGCCACCATTATCTTTAGTTGAAGTATCATCTGAGTATTTTTTAGCAAGTTCAGCAAATTTTGTTTTAACATCACTAGAATTATTTAATTCACTAATTATAGTATTTATTTTATCTAAAGCAATCTTTTTAGAATCTTCACTATTAGATGGACTAATAAGAATATGACTTGCTTCAATTTCACCAAATACTTTTTCATCATAATACTTTTTTATATCCTCATCCTTAACCAACTCTTTTGCATAGTTAATAGTTTCTAAACTTAATATATAATTAAATGATAGATAGTTTCGCAATTCTCTTTCACTATTAAATCCATGAGTTTCAATATAATCTTCAAAATCATCATAACTTAACTTTAAAGATTCAATTTGACTATCAATATAATTATTCATTTGCTTAATATTAAGTTTGCCATCTTCTAGTATTGCCTCTGAGTTATCTAAATCATCATCTTTTGTTGTAGAACTTGGTGAATCATCTACATTATTATTTTTTTCTATACCATTATTACATCCAGTACTTATAGTAATTACAAAAATAACTATAACAATAAATAAAATATTCTTAAAACTTTTCATATAATATCCCACTCCATATAAAAATTTATTATATTATAATATATATATTTAAATATTAAAATATATAATAGAAAAAAATCTATCAAATGATAGATCTTTACTAATTAGTTTTTTCTTCTAATGATTTATATAAGTCAGAAAGATACGCATTATATTTTTCTCTTAAAGTAGCATCCTTAAAACTTACTTTATTTTCTTTACGCATTTCTTCTAATGCTTTATATTGAGTTGTAGTATCAGAAGTTAAAAGATTTTCTGCTAGAGTCTCAATTATACTATCTTTCATTTCATTTAGTGCAGTTTTATCCTTTTGGTTAGTTTTTAATATAATATGGTATCCATATGAAGTCTCAACTGGAGTAGTAGTATATTTACCATTTTCTAACCCCTTAGCAGCATTTTCAAATGCCTCTTCCATTTCACCTACACCAAAATATCCAAGTGAACCACCATTGTCTTTATTAGTTGTATCTTCAGAGTTTGCTTTTGCAAGTTCAGCAAATTTTGCTTTAACATCACTTGCACCATTTAATTGTTTGATTATATTATTTGCTTTTTCTAAAGCATTACTTTTTGAAGTAGCATCGTCGCTGTCAAATTTTATTAAAATATGACTTGCTTCAATGTCACCAAACACTTTTTCATCATAATATTTTTGAACATCACTATCAGTTACTAATCCTTTAGCATAGTCAAGTAATGCTAAATTTCTCTTATAGTTAAGTGAGAAATATTCACGAACCTTTTCTTCGTTTTCAAATCCATAATATTTTATATAATCTTCAAATTGATCTCCATAAGTAGTTTTTAAATATGAAACTTGAGAATCTATATAACTAGTTATTTCATCAGTATCTGGATATTGACTTTCTAATATAGTTTTATCTATTTTATCAAGTAATATTGTTAATCCATATCCTTCTTTTAACTCATCATATAAATCATTTGCAGTTATATTAGTTCCTTTTAATGAAACAATAACTTCATTTCCATTCTTTAATTTTGGTATTCTTCTAAAACCTAATATTGCAAGAACGCCCATACCAACTAAGATACCTACAATAGCAACAATTATTACTAGTATACTGTTTTCTTTGATTCTTTCAGGCATACTCTTAATATATGTCATTGTATCATTGTTCTTTGTATTAGTATTAGTAACAGGGGCAACTTTTGTTTTCACTTCTTTTACCTTTTTTTCTTCTACGACAACATCAGGTTTTACTTCTTTAACTGTATCTTTTTTTACTGTTTTTTTAACAGGTGCTTTTACTGTTGTAGTTTTTTTAGCAGCTGTTTTTGTAGCAGTAGTTTTTTTAGATGCAGAACTTTTTGATGTTGTAGTTCCTTTTTTTACTGTACTTTTTTTAGTACTATTTTTTGATGTTTCTGCCATCACATAATCCTCCTAATCAATAAATTTACATATTAATAATAGCAAATCAAAATTAAAAAAGCAACAAATACCGTTAAAATTACTACTTTTGTCACAATTTAATTCTATTATTAACAAAATTAAAATATTCTCATAAAATACTGTGAGTAGAAAAAGGAGGAGCTAAAATGGGATACGCAAGTAATTCATGTATATTACTAGTTCTATTCATTTTACTGGTAATTATTTTAGGCATAGCTATTTAAATTAAAATGCTAAAAGAATAAGGGAGGTGTAGAAAAATGGCATGTGGAAATACATGTGGTAACCACTCATATGTAATTATAATCGTTCTATATATCTTACTAGCAATTATACTTGGTTCATGTTTTTGCTAAAATAACAGCGGATTTACGCTGTTATTTTCTTATATACCTCATCTATTTCTTCAGTAACCTTTTTATGACAGAAAAATAATCCATCCTTTTTATATCTAGGTACTAAATGCAAATGATAATGTTTTACTTCTTGACCATATCCATTATTTTGTACTAATGTCATACCAACAATATCTAATTTTTCTTTATACATATTAAATATTATTTTAGAAACCTCCCCGATATGACACAATAATTCACTATCCATATCTAAAATATCAGTATGGTGTTCTTTAGGAATTATTAAAGTATGACCAGCAGTATGAGGAGTAATGTCCAAAAATGCAAGTACACTTTCATCTTCATAAATCTTTTTACAAGGTATATTACCACTAATAATTTTACAAAATATACAATCCATATTATCACCAAAATTATTATACAATAAATTAGAAAATAAAAATACATAATTTGTATAAAAATTATGTTGAAATATAACGGAATAAACAGTACCAAATTTATATAAATAGGTGTATAATAAATAATTAGGTGAGGATTAATGTTACAAATAAATAACTTAACAGTAGAAATTGATAATAAAAAAATACTAGATAATTTTAATATAGATATAAAGCCAAATACAATACATGTAATAATGGGGCCAAATGGAGTTGGTAAATCTACTTTGTCAAAAGTGATAATGGGAGATAAAAATTATAATATTTTATCTGGTAAAATAATTTTTAATAATGAAGAAATAAATTTAATACCTACATATGAAAGAGCAAGAAAAGGAATATTTTTGTGTTTTCAAAATCCTGTTGAAATAGAGGGTGTAAGTAATAATGAAATGATAAGAACAGCACTAAACTCTAAATTAGATAAACATGTAGGAATATATGATTTTATAAAGCAAATAGAAAAGTCATCTAAAGAGGTTAAATTAACTGATGAAATGTTAAAAAGAGGAGTTAATGTTGGTTTTTCAGGTGGCGAAAAAAAGAAGAATGAGGTATTACAATTAAAGATTCTAAAACCAAAACTAATTATATTAGATGAAATAGATTCAGGACTTGATGTAGACAGTTTAAAAGTAGTTGGAGAAAATATAATGCAATACTACAATGAAGAAGATAATGTATCTATATTAATAATAACTCATTATCCAAGAATACTAAATTACTTAAAGCCAGATTATGTTCATGTGATGAAAGGCGGAAAACTAGTAAAAACAGGTGACATCACTCTTGCATATGATATAGAAAAATTAGGATATGATAGGGTAGATATAATAGAAAGTATTGATAAAAATGAATAAAATAACAGTAGATAAAAGTATAATAAATATAGATAAGAATCAAGAAATCAATACAAATGATTATAATTGTAATGAGTTAGTTTTTAATATAGGAGAAAATACTACAGTATTTTTTATGGATATAAATACTAATATAAGAAAGTATATATTTAATTGTGGAGAAAATAGTAATATAGAGATAAATAAATTTAACAGTAACGACGTTTCTTATAGTATAGATATAAATCTATATAAACGTGCAAGTTCTAAGTTAGTAATATCAACAGTTGCAACTAACAGCAATAATGTAGATATAAATGTATATCATAAGGAAGAAAATTCTTACAGTAAATGTATTAATAACGGAATAATTAAAAGTGGCTCTATTTTATATAATGTAAATGGTATTATTGAAAAAAACTCAATTAATTCAACTGTATTACAAGAAAGTAAAATAATAACTAAAGATGTTAAAAATGCAACTATAAAACCAATATTGATAATAAATGAAACACCAATTGAAGCAAATCATTCAGCAAGTATTGGATATTATAATGAAAATGATTTATTTTACTTAGAATCAAGAGGAATTGAAAGAAAAACTGCAATTGAATTATTAAATAAAGGAATATTAACAAGTAATTTTAAATATAAAGACAAAATAGAAAATCTTATTTAAGTGGAGGTGATGTAAATTGAAAAGAGAAGATTTCCCTATGCTAAAGCAAGATATAGTGTATTTTGATAATGGTGCGACTACATTTAAACCATACTGTGTAATAGAAGCAATAAAAAAATATTATACAGAATATACTGCAAATTGTCATAGAGGGGATTATAAATTAAGTTTAAAAGTTGACAATGAATATGAACATGTAAGAGAATTAGTAAAAGAATTTATAAATGCAAAAAGAAGCGAGGAAATCATATTTACAAGTGGAGCGACCGATGGATTAAATAGAATAGTTTTTGGATTCTTTAAATACTACTTAAATCAAGATGATGAAATATTAATTGCAAAATCAGAACATGCCTCTAATATATTACCATGGATGGAGTTATCTAGAACAAAAAAAGTTATTGTAAAGTATATTCCACTTGATGAAGATTATAAAATAACTTTAAAATCAGTAATTTCATCAATAACTAATAAAACTAAAGTTATATCACTAGCGCATATAACAAATGTAATAGGTGATGTAAGACCACTTAAAGAAATAATAGATTATGCACATAAACTTGGAATAATTGTAGTTGTAGATGGTGCACAAGCAATTGGACACATGAAAGTAGATGTAAGTGAAATGGGTGCTGACTTCTATGTTTTTTCAGGACATAAAATGTATGGACCAACAGGCATAGGAGTATTATATGGAAAATATAACTTGCTAGATAAGATAGAACCACTATGTTATGGTGGTGGAATGAATGCAACATTTGATTCAACTGGAAAAGTACAATATAAAGAATTACCTTATGCCCTAGAAGCAGGAACTCCAAATATCGCAGGAGTAATTGGTTTAGGAGCAGCAGTTAGATACTTAAATGATATAGGTATGAATAAAATTCATGAATATGAAATAAATTTAAGAAAATATCTAGTAAATAAACTAAGTAATTTATCAAATATAGACATATATAATAAAAATAGTGAAGCAGGAATAGTTGCATTTAATGTACAAGATGTATTTAGTCAAGATACTGCAATTTACCTAGATAAACATAATATCTATGTAAGAGCAGGAAACCACTGTGCAAAAATACTAAAAGAAGAACTAGGCGTAAAAAACACTTGTAGAATAGGTTTAGCATTCTATAATAATTATGAAGATGTAGATAAGTTAATTAAAGCATTAAGTAATGAAAATTTAAGTAGAGATATTATATTTTAAGGAGTAAAATACATGGATCAAAATTTAAAAAGAGATATAATACTAGATAATTATAATAATCCAAATAATAAGGGATTAGTAGATGATAATAAATATATTAAATTAAATATGAATAATACATCATGTATAGATGAATTAGATATACAAATACTTTTCGATGATAAAAAAATAAAAGATATTAGATTTGAAGGAGAAGCATGTGCTATTTGTACCTCTTCTGCTTCTATTATGACAAAAGAATTATCTGGAAAAACTATTAAAGAAGCAACTGAAATCGTCAACAACTTTGAAAAAATGATAGATGAAAAAGATTATGATAAAAACAAAATAGGAGAGGCAATCGTATACGAAGATATAAGTAAACAACCAAATAGAAAAAAATGTGCACTTCTAGCATGGTGGGGTATAGAAAAAGGAATAAATGAACACAAGACACAGGATTAGGTGATAATATGGTAGAACTAAAAGGCATAACAAAAGAAACAGTAGAAAAAATGTCTGAGCTAAAATGTGAACCCGATTGGATGAGGCAATTTAGATTAAAAAGTTTAGAGGCATTTTTTGAACTTAGTATGCCTAATTTTGGACCAGAATTAGATATAGATTTTGATGATATAATTTATTACAAAAGAACACAAGATGCGATAGTTGATGATTGGAATAAAATAGATAAAGATGTAAAAGAAACATTTGATAATTTAGGTGTTATTGAAGCAGAAAAAAAATATTTGGGTGGTATAGGAACTCAATATGAAAGTGAAGTAATATATCACAATATGTTACAAGAATTAAAGAATAAAAATGTTATATTTGTAAGTACTGATACTGCATTAAAAGAGTATCCTGAAATTTTTAAGAAATACTTCAATAAATTAGTCAACTATAAAGAAAATAAATTTACCGCATTAAATGGAGCAGTATGGAGTGGAGGAACATTCATATATATTCCACCACATACTAAACTAGATAGACCTCTTCAAAGTTATTTTAGAATAAATAGTAGTAATATGGGGCAATTTGAAAGAACTATAATAGTAGTAGGTGAGGGTTCATCACTTCACTATATAGAAGGTTGTACCGCACCAACATACACATCATCATCTCTACATGCTGCAGTTGTAGAAATATATGTTGAAAAAAATGCAAAATGTAGATATACAACTATACAAAATTGGGCAAATAATGTATATAATTTAGTAACAAAAAGAGCAATTACTGAGGAAAATGCTTCAATGGAATGGATAGATGGTAATATTGGTAGTAAAGTTACAATGAAATATCCATGTGTAGTATTAAAAGGTGATAATTCATCAGGTACTTGTATAACAATCGCAGCAGCAAATACTAATCAAACACAAGATACAGGTGCTAAAATGATACATATTGGTAAAAATACTAAAAGTAATATTATATCTAAATCAATCGCATCCAATAAGGGAAATGCAACATACCGTGGTAAAGTGCATGTAAAAAGAACATCACAAAATAGCATTTCTACAATAAAATGTGATACAATTTTATTAGATGATATTTCAAAAAGCGATACTATTCCAACTAATATTATTGAAAACGATACTTCAATCCTAGAACATGAAGCAACAATTTCAAAAATAAGTGAAGAAAAATTATTCTATCTTATGAGTAGAGGAATAAACGAGACACTAGCAAAAGAATTAGTTGTAATGGGCTTTATTGATGAATTTAAAAAAGAATTACCAATGGAGTATGCGGTTGAATTAAACCAATTATTAAAGAGGTACATAGGTAAGTAGGTGGTTGTTTATGAGAATTTCTAAAAGAAATCTAATACTTGGAATAATAGCTATAATACTAATCATTATTATATCTATTTTACTAATAAAACAGTTCAGCAAAGATGAAAAACCAGACATAAAAGTAGATGAAAAGAAACAAGATACATTGATATATAATACTAATGTAGAAGGTATTGCAAATATAAATAATATTTATATATATGGTATGCACCTTAATTTATCAGGTGAGGTTAATACTACTAGTGATATATCATCTATAGAATTAGTATTATTTAACAAGAGTGATAAAAAAAGATATAATTTAGAATATGAATACATTGATAATAAAGTAAAATTTTATCTATCAAATAAAATAAATGAAGGTATTTATCTTGATGAAATACTTAAGGGTGAATATCAAGTATTATTAAAAATAACAAGTAGTGATGAAGTAATAAGGTATTATTCACTAAATAATAATACTGCATATTCGTATATGGATTACTATACAATTACAAGAAACGGTAAAAATAATTATATAGAAATAAGTACTTTATCAACACAAATGGTAATAAGAGTAACAGAAAAAACACTTCCAAAAGATGTATACGATATAACAATAGACCCAGGACATGGTGGAGATGATCCAGGTGCAGTTAAAAACGATATATACGAGTCATACATAAACCTAGAAGTTGCATTAAAATTAAAGAAAGAATTAGAAAACTTAGGATTAAAGGTAAAAATAACTAGAACAGGAGATTATAATCCAGGTAATATTGCTGGAATATCTCCATATGGTAAAGGTGGAAGAGTAGCAATTGGATACGAAACTAAATCAAAACTATTTCTATCAGTACATTCAAATAATTTACCACTATATCCGCAAAACAATGGAGTAGAAATATATACATCAACTAATAATAACAAACAATTAGCAAGTTTAATAGCAAGCAATATAGTAAAAGAAACCAAAATAAACTATAGTTCAAAAAAACAAGATAAAGTTATGAATGGAGTATATGTTAGAAATTTCACTACTTCTGAAATTAATACATTTAAAAGAGAAGCAAAAGAAAATAATTATAAATTCTACGAAACAATCAATACTAAAACCCAATACTATTATGTAATAAGAGAAACAGGTGGAATAATAACAGGGGCCTATGTTGATGGAAGAAATAAAGACTATAGTGCAAATTTATATTATAATTCAAATATCGGTTTAGATGGTTACTTAATAGAAATGGGATATATTACTAATTCAAATGATTTAAAAATATTATTAAATAAGAAAAATCAGTACGCTATTGCTATAAAGAATGCAGTTAAAGAATATTTAAATATTACAAATTAAGTATAATAGTTAAGCATTATATTCAGAAAATAAAATTTTGTTTAACAAATTTTAAAACTTGAACTTTTTACTATAACAGAAGTTCATTTTTTTTGATTTGTAAATAAATATTAGATAGTATATTATCGTATCTGAAAGGAGGAATTATTATATTAAATCAAGCTGTATTAGTTGGAAGGTTAGTAAGGGATCCAGAACTACATGAAACAGAAAGTGGTAAAAAAGTTACAAAGATAACACTAGCGGTACCTAGATCTTATAAAAATATAAATGGTGAATATGAAACTGACTTTATTGAATGTGTTCTATGGAGTGGAATAGCAGAATCAACTGTAGAATACTGTAATAGAGGCGATTTACTAGGTGTAAAGGGAAGAATCCAAACTAGAAATGTAGAATTAGAAGACCAAAGAAAAATATACACAGAAGTAATCGCAGAAAAAGTAACATTTTTATCAAGTAAAGCAAAAGAAACAGAGTAATTTCTGTTTTTTTAATACAGGTGAAATATGAATTATTACAAAGAAATAAAACAAGAATTAATAAATAATGAAATAGTAAAAAAGGCAAAAGATTATAGTAAAAATAGAAGTGATTTAAATACATACTATAATGTAGGTAAACTGCTTAGAGATGCAGGAAAAAATTATGGAGAAGGAATAATAAAAGAGTATTCAGTTAAACTTACACTTGAACTTGGAAAAGGTTATAGTATTTCAAATTTAAAGAACATGAGAAAATTTTATATTTTATTTTCAAAAAGCCAGACAGTGTCTGACCAATTGACATGGAGCCATTATACAAACCTTATAATTCTAAATGATATTGAAAAAATTAATTATTACATAGATATATGTATAAAATACAATCTATCATGTAGAGAATTAAGAACTAAGATTAAAAATAATGAATATGAAAGATTAGATGAAGAAACTAAAGAAAAGTTAGTAAATAATAAAAATAATGAAGTAATTGATTTTATAAAAAATCCAATATTAATAAAAAATAGTTTGAATTATACTGAAATAAGTGAGAAATTATTAAAAAAGTTAGTACTTGAAGATATAGACAATTTTCTAACTGAACTTGGTAATGGCTTTTGTTATATAAAAAATGAATATAAGATAAAAATAGGGGATAGATATAATTATATAGATTTACTTTTATATAATATAGAATTTAATTGTTATGTAGTTATTGAACTAAAAATAACAGAATTAAAAAAAGAACACATAGGTCAAATACAAACATATATGAATTATATAGATAAAAATATAAAACAAATAAATCAAAATAAAACAATAGGCATAATAATATGTAAAAAGAATAACAAATTTATAATGGAATACTGTAGTGATGAAAGGATTATAACAAGAGAATATGAATTAATAAATCATAGTATATTTAATTGAGATTGGTTGATATAATATAAATTGCTTTGTATAGGGGATTTTATATAATTTTATTATGTAGAGAAAAGAATATTAGGCAATTTAAAATATATTCGTTTATCAGTCAGACATTAAAGATTTATTTGATGACAAAAAAATGGAGAAACTTATTGGGGATGTTCTAGTCCACATACTAAGTTTAATTTTAGGTTAACAACACTTTACCCCAATTTAACAGTTTTACCATCATATGAAGGACTATATTCTACTAAACAAGTAAAATCACTAAAAAATATTAAACACAACTAATAACCAGGTATTTAAAACCAGGTTTTATTTTGGGCTTTAATCCCCTTTATTTTAACTCATACAATTCTTTAAAATATTCATAAAAGATATCATCGGGTTTTAAATTAAAAACTCTAGAGATATTAAATGCCATATTATATGATAACCTCCTCTTCCCATGTTCTATTTGCCAATAAAAGGTCTTATTAATACCAAGTAATTTTGACATTTCATTATATGATAAACCGCACTGCTCTCTTAAAATTTTTAATTTTTCCATAAACAAAACACCTCTAATTAAATTATATATTAAAAGCGAGTCTTTTTCAATAAAAACAGTTACGTTTTAGTTAACTTAAGTCTCTTGCAAGATTTAATTGGCTATAATAAAAATATATGAGTAAAAGGTGGAAGTAGTATGATTTTAGGATTAAGAATAAAGGAGCTGAGGAAAAAGTTAGGTCTTACACAGCAAGAGTTAGGAGATTTAGTTAAAGTAACAAAAGTATCAATTTGTTGTTATGAAAATGGTACTAGAACTCCTAATTTAGATACATTATTAGATTTAGCCGATGTATTGGGAGTAGAGTTAAATTATTTAGTTGGTAGAGATAACCTTGTAGTAGCAGAAGGTAATCATTATTATATGTCAAAAGAAGAAGTAAAATTAATTCAAGAACTTAGAAATTCTCCTAATCTTTATGAAAAATTTATAAATGAAACAAAAAGAACAATATCTATAATGGAACATACTTTAAAATAGTGTGTTTTTTGTTCTACACAAAATATATATTTATACATAAAATAATGTGTAAGACAATAGTGATTGGAGGTATTAATATAAAAAAAATATTGACTAAGCGCGAAACAGAAGTATTTGAACTATTAATAAAAAATAAAACTACAAAAGAAATAGCAGAAGAGTTAAATATAAGTGAAAAAACAATTAGAAATCATATTTCTAATGCAATGCAAAAACTAGAAGTAAAGGGAAGAGCAAGTGCTGTTATCGAATTGCTTAGATTAGGTGAATTAAAATTATAGTCGTTTTATACGACTTTTTTCATTATTTAATATTTTATTCATATTATTAAATAGGTGATAACATGTTAAAAAAAATATGCACAAGAAAATTAGTTATAACAACACTTACTTTAGTACTATTATTAGTGATCTATTTAATACCAACACCAGGTAATATAAAAGATGTAGAAAAAAGAAGTGTACAGTATAATACAAATGCAAAATTACATGAAGTGTTTCTACTAGATGATACTTCCTATATAGCACGTACTAATATACCAATAGGTGATATAGAAAGCATTGAAGATAAGTGTAAATACTTATTAGAGGTATTAACAATAGGTGGAAAAAAAGATAGTTTAATACCAAATGGTTTCACACCAATAATACCATCAGGAACAGAAATATTAAGTCTTAACTATGAAGATGGAATTGTTAAAGTAAATTTCTCAGATACCTTACTTACAATAAATAAAGATTTAGAAGAAAAAATGATAGAGGCAATAACATACACATTAACTAGCATAGAAGAAGTAAAGGGTGTAATAATATTTGTTAATGGTGAAGTACTTACAAGATTACCTCAAAGCAAAGTAACATTGCCTAGTGTTTTAAGTAGAGATTTTGGAATAAATAAAACATATGATATTCATTCATCTAGCGATATAAATAGTGTTGTTATATATTACTTAAATAAACACAATGATGATCTTTATTATGTGCCAGTTACATCATATACTAACGATAAAAGAGAAAAAATAAAAATTATAATAGATGAATTAGCAGCAGGACCTACATATGATAGTAATCTAATGAGTTTTGTAAACTCTAATGCTAAGTTATTAGAATATGAAGAAACAGATAAAAGTATGAAATTAGTATTTAACACTTATATCCTAAGTGATGTAGATAGTAAAGATATTTTAGAGGAAGTAATATATTCAATTGCACTTTCAATAAGAGATAATTATGATGTAGAAGAAGTATCTATATATGTAGATGATCAAGAAATTTTAAAAAGTGTTATTAAAGATATTGAATAATAAATAAAAATATTGTATAATGACTCTATCAGCTGTTTTGTCTCAGTAGCTCAGCTGGATAGAGCAATGCCCTTCTAAGGCAGCGGTCGGGGGTTCGAATCCCTCCTGGGACGCCAATTGATAAGTGCTTGGGACTACCAAGTAATAATATAAAACATACTTGATAAAAGTATGTCTTTTTTGTTATTATAGATACGTAAATAAAACATATTGACTCTCCAGTTAACTGAAATGTTACAGTTATCTAGAAAGGAGGAAAAGTGTTACTACAAATCGGTGAATTTTCTAAAAGAAGCGGTGTATCAATAAGAACGTTATGTTATTACAATCAAATAAATTTATTTAGTCCAATAGAAATAGATTTGTTTACAGGATATAGATATTATGATGAATCCCAAATAGACGACATAAATCTTATAAACGAGTTAAAATCAGTAGGATTTACATTAGAAGAAATAAAAAAATATTGGAATAATTTTAGTAATCAAATTATGTTAGAAAAGCAAGAAGAACTTAAAACAAAACTAAGTGATATAAATAAAAGAATAAAAAAAATAGACTACTTGCGTAGTAACATAATTAATGGAAAAATAGTTAATAAAGTACAAACAGAAAGAGTAAGAACTAAATCATTATATTAGGAGGTTTAAAACATGAAAAATACTAATTTAATAGTAGGAAAAAGAAATACAGGAAAGACAAGAAATATTCTATTTAAAGAAACAAATAATGCAATAAATAATAATGAAAATATATTATTCTATGATGATAGAAGTGAGTATTATAAAACATTCGCAAAGAAATTAAAGGAAGAAAACTATAATGTTATTATATTAAATCTAGAAGATACTACAAAATCACATGGATATAATCCGTTATGGTTGCCATATTTATTATATAAGGAAAATAATCTTGATATGGCTATAAGTATGGTAAATAATCTAGCACTAGAGATATTTAAAACTGATAATTTAAACTCTGATCCATTTTGGGAAAATATGGCTTCAAATTATTTTACTGGCTTAGCATTGATATTATTTAAAGAGGCAAAAGAAAATGAAATTAATATAGGAAGTATACAAGTATTAATGAATCAAGGTGAATTATCACTTGGGGATACGACTTACTTAAAAAAATATTTAGAAAATATTGATATTACAAATTCCATCTATTCATCACTATCACCTATAATTTATGCACCATCAGATACAAGAGGAAGTATCATATCAGTAGCAAAACAAAAACTAAATATATATTTATTACGTGAACAATTATTAAATTTATTAAATACAAATTCTATTAATCTAAAAGATATTAAAAATAAAACAGCTATATTTATAATAGGCAGCGAACCTATTAACGATGTTGCCAATATATTTATTGATCAATTAATTCAAACTATAACTATACCATTTACATTTATACTAGATAATTTTGATTCATTAAGAAAATTAATCCACTTTAAATATCTTATAAACAATGCTAACTATTTAGAACACAGAGTATATGTATCTATTCATAATGAGAATGAATTTAAAGAAAAATATGATAAATATATAACAGATAATTTTGAAAATGTTATATATTTGGAAAATAAAGATGAAACACCTAAAGAAATTTTAGAGAATATTGGTACTTACAACGAATATCCTATACTTAATATGAATAAACACAACTACTTTAATTTCAAAGATTTCATTGAAAATAATTTTAAATAATACTAAAACAATAACTTAGGTTTTATGCCTAAGTTTTATAATATGATAATTTATGTTATAATCGTTTTAGGAGGAATATAATGCAATTATCTAAAATAAATAAAGATGAATTAACTGATGACGATATACAAAAAATAGTATATGATAATACTTATGATAGTGGTAAAACCTGTACATATGGGTTAGTATTTGGAAATAGTATGTTAATAAATGAAAGAGTTAATACTGCAGTTGAATCTTATAAAAAAATAGAATAAAAAAGATTATATTTACAGGTGGAAGTAACGGAATAAGTAATTAAACTAACGACGAAATTAAAGAAGCAATAAAAATGAAAAACTTGGCAATTAAACTGGGAGTAAAAGAAGAGGATATTTTAATTGAGGATAAATCAAATAATAGTTTTGAAAATGTTGATAATTCATTTGCATTAATAAATAATGAAGATATCAAACAAATAGCAATAATTACAAGTTGCTTTCATTTAAAAAGATGTATGGCAATAATAAAAAAGAAATTTAAAGATTTAGAGGTTATACTTATACCATCTAAAGATGGTTTCTCAGATAGTGACAACTGGTTTTTATCTGATAATAGTTATAACTCTGGAAGAAGTTTAGCAACTTATGAAGCAAATCTTTTAATCAAGTATGCAAAAGAAGGTAAAATTCTAGATTTAGACATCCAAGATATAGTAAATAGTAAAAGCTATAACTAATATAACTTTACAATTCAGGATTTTCATAATCAGAGGCGTCTTCAATGGTTGCATATAAAACAATAATACCTGCAATTAAAGATAACCAAGAGGCCTCAATTTGTAAATTCTCACTAGCAAGAGCACCCTTAGCGACATCTCCCGTTTTAATATGTTTATAGTTTAGTATTAAGTATATAGCAGAAGCTACTAATATTACACTTCTGTTTAGAACTGATAAATTATTATCAGTTTTTTTATTAAAAAATGGTTCTTTTTTTTGTAGAACTCTACGATTATTATAAAGTAGAAGTATTGATAATATAACAGTACCCAAATATATATATGTAGTATATATTTGTTTATTTATTAAATCTACTTCTTTATTGTTATCATCCATAACTATTCTTTCATTTTTTGCTTTATTAAATTTATTTCTTTAAGTTCACTTACTGTTACAAATTGATATCCTTTTTCTTTTAAAGCAGGTATTATTATTTTTAAAGCATTAAGGGATCTTTCATATATATCGTGCATTAATACAATGTCACCATCCTGGATAGACCCAAGTGCCCTTTTTGCAATTGCTTCACTTGATTTTAACTTCCAATCTTTAGTATCAACATCCCATAGTACAATTTTTAAATCAGTAGATCCTCTTAACTTTTTATTTACACTTCCATATGTAGGTCTAAGTAAAGTAGGAGTATAATTTGCCGTGCTTTTTAATATATTTTGTGTCAAGTTAATTTCTTCTTTAATACTATTATTACTTAATCTAGATAGCCATTTATGACTATATGAGTGATTACCAACTTCATTACCATTTTTTATCATTATATTTATAGTGTTAGAATATGCTTCAACCTTATTTCCTACTACAAAGAATGTAGCATAGGCATCATTCTCTTTTAGTAATTCTAATATTTCCTTTGTATATTTACTTGGACCATCATCAAACGTAAGTGCAACAACAGGTAAAGATGGATCTATTACTTTAACTGTCTCATTAGTGTTAAGAACAATTGGCTTTGTTTTTTGATTACAAGCAGTTAAAAATATACAACATATTAATATTATAAATAATTTCTTAAACATACACCTCACCAATATAAATATATTCTATATATGTATATTACATGTTATAATAATAAAGTAATAGGTGATAAAATGAATATAAAATGTATAAAAGTAGGATACTTAGAGGCAAACTGTTATATTATTGAAAAAAATAATAATGTTTTAATAGTAGATCCAGGAGATGAAGAAAATAAGATAATTGATAGTATAGGTAATTTAAATGTAAGTGCAATATTAATAACACACTATCACTTTGATCATATTGGATGTTTGCAAGCATTAAAAGATAAATATAATACTAAAGTTATTGATTATAACAATACAGACGAAGATATTAATATAGATGGTTTTAACTTCAAAGTTATCGCAACTAAAGGTCATACTTCTGACTCAGTTAGTTTTTATTTTAAAAATGAAAAGATTATATTTACAGGAGATTTTTTATTTAAAGAGGGTATAGGTAGAACTGATTTTGAAAATAGTAATTATGAAGATATGATAAATAGTATAAAACTAATAAAAACTTATCCAGATGATATTGTTATTTATCCAGGACACGGGGAATCTAGTACTTCTTTACATGAAAAACAAAATAATATATTTTACAACATAAATTAGTGATATAATAATTTGAAGAGGTAATAATAATGAAGCCAATAAGATATAATCCTAAAATAAATTATGGTCTTACTAAAGAACAAGTTGAAGAAAGATATAGAACAAATCTTTTTAACAGAGATACTACAGTAAAAACTAAAACTATACCTCAAATAATAATTACAAGTACATTTACTTTATTTAATCTGTTAAATATATTCCTAGCAACTTGTGTTATTTTAGTTGGTGCATATAAAAATGTACTTTTTTTAGGTGTTATTATATGTAATACAATAATAGGAATAATTCAAGAAATACAAGCAAAAAAAGTAGTAGATAAACTAAACTTAATAGCAGAATCAAAGGTAAAAGTATTAAGAGAAGGAAAAAAACAAGAAATATCTCATGAGGAAATAGTATTAGATGATTTAATCATACTAGAATCAGGAGATCAAGTTATAGTAGACTCTATAATAGTAGATGGTGAATGTGAAATAAATGCATCAGCCATAACTGGTGAAGAAAAATCTATATTAAAAAAAGAGAGTGATGAAATATTATCAGGTAGTTTTATAGTTAGCGGATATATAATTGCAAGAGTAAATCATATTGCAGATGAAAACTATATTTCAGTTATTTCAAAAGATGCTAAAAAGATGAAAAAAAACAAATCAGAAATAATTAAATCACTAAATAAAATTATTAAAGTAATATCTTTTATAATAGTACCACTTGGATTAATATTCTTCTATATGCAATATAACTTAAGCGGTAATACATTTGATAATGCAGTTGTAAATACAGTAGCAGCACTCCTTATTATGATTCCAGATGGATTAATACTTTTAATAAGCACAGTATTTGCTATTGGAGTTATTAGAATATCAAAAAATAAAATACTAGTTCAAAACTTATATTGTTCAGAAAAATTAGCAAGAGTAGATGTAATGTGTTTAGATAAAACAGGTACTATTACTGAAGGAAATATGGAAGTTAAAGATATAATATCACTAAGTAATACGTCTAAGAAAGAAATAGAGGATATAATAGGTGATATTTGCTACTTTAGTAAAGATAATAATTCAGTAATGCAAGCAATAAGAAAAAAATATAATAAAAATTCTACTTTAACACCTAAAAAAATAGTATCGTTTTCATCAAAACAAAAATACTCAGGAATTACATTTAAAGAAAAAGGTACTTATATATTAGGTGCACCTGAGTTTGTACTTGGTGATAATTTTTCTATAATACAAAATACTGTAAAACAATATATAGATAATAATAGAGTATTATTAATTGCATATTCACAATATGATTTTATATCAAATGATTTACCTAATAACATAAAACCAGTAGGGCTTATATTATTACAAGATAAAATAAGAAGTGATGCGATAGAAACAATTGAATACTTTAGAAAACAAAATGTAGAGTTAAAAATAATATCTGGTGATAATCCTAAGACAGTTGCAGAAATTGCAAGAAGAAGTGGCTTTAATGTAGTTAACGAAATAGATGCATCAAAAATAGAAACAGATGAAGAATTAAGACAAGCAGTAAAAAAATATAATATATTTGGAAGGGTATCACCATTCCAAAAAAAGAAAATAGTAAAATTCCTACAAGATGATAAACATGTAGTTGCATTTACTGGAGATGGAGTAAATGATGTTTTAGCACTTAAACAATCAGATTGTAGTATAACAATTGCAAATGCGAGTGAAGCAGCAAGAAATGTATCAGAATTAATATTATTAGATTCTAACTTTTCTAAAATGCCTATAGTAGTCGCAGATGGTAGAAGAAATATAAACAACCTAGAAAGATCAGCAGTATTATTCCTAACTAAAACTATGTATGCATCAATTCTTGCTATTATATTTTTATTTGTTGATGAATTTTATCCATTTATACCTATACAAACATCCCTTATTAGCGTAACTACAATAGGAATACCATCATTTATACTAGCACTTGAGAAAAATCATGAACTAGTTAAAGGTAATTTCTTACTAAATGTATTAAAAAAAGTATTTCCAGGTGCTATAACAGTAGTACTTAATATAATAACAATACTTATACTACATGAAATATTACATCTAAGTAGTGAAGAAGTTAGTACATTATCTGTAATTTTAACTGCATTTACTGGATTTATGGTAATTTACAAGTTATGTATACCATTTAATTTATTAAGAACAACTCTTTTAATTGCAATGATTGCAATGTTTGTAGGGGCCTATATATTATTACCTAGTTTATTTTCTATGGTTTATTTAAACTATAAAAATATTATATTATTGATAATTTTAATATTATTTGCTATAATGGTATACGGCTTAATTAATATAATTACAGATAAAGTATTTAAAAAGAATAAAATACGAGGGTAGTATATAATTATATAAAGTTTAATTAGTGAATATAATTATAAGAGGTGGAAAAAATAAAATGTCACACATTTTTGAAAATAAAAAATACATTAAAATAGTAGAAAACATACTTTTTAACAGTAACTTTGTAAAATTAAAATATGATGATCATCATGGTACTAATAAATACGATCACTGTAGAAGAGTATCATATATAAGTTATAAAATAGCAAGATTTTTAGGATGTGATTATATAGCAACCGCAAGAGCAGGATTGCTTCATGATTTCTTTTATGGAAAAAGATTAGATAAAGATGAAAATTCATATCTTAACCACCCTACAACAAGTGCAAAAAATGCTAAAAAGTTTTTCAAAATAAATAAAAAAGAAGAAAGTATAATAAAAACACACATGTTTCATCAAATATTCTTAAAAAAAATATTCCCATTTATAAATAGAAAAGAACATGCAAGTGTAATAAAATCAAGACCAACTTGTATTGAAGGATGGATAGTATGTTTAACAGATATGTTAGTAGCATTCTATGAACTATTTATATATAAAATAAAAAACAATCTAAAATACGCATATAACATTTCACTTATTTGTATATTTAATTATATATTTTTATAACAGCATATTGCTGTTTTTTTAATTATTTAGTATAATTAAGTTATGTCTACGTAGCTCAGTAGGATAGAGCAATCGCCTCCTAAGCGATAGGTCAGCAGTTCGATTCTGCTCGTGGACACCAGATTGATAGGAAACTCGAACTTTTCGAGTAGCAATAGAAAACGTACTTGATAAAAGTGCGTTTTTATGTTATTATGAATATGTCAAGGGAACTTGCATAAAATAAAAAAGGGAATGTTCAGTTTTAGCGAGTTGAATGTCTACCCAAATTAAATTTAGTTCGACATTTAATCTATGCGAAGATTAAGTGTCATTTTTTTATAACTACTATCATAATGATAAGGAGAAATAAAATGATAGCAATGAGCTTAAGAACTTTCAAAATAAAAGTCTTAGTTTTCATTTTTATCAAACCTCCTCTCTACAAGAGATTCGGTAGACACTCAACAACTGATTATTCCCTATAAAAATTATACTAAAAAACGTATAAAAAATAAAGATTATGTTTCTTACATTTCTGAAAAAGTAGATTGCACATGCTTATCAGATGAAGAAAAATTTAATTATTTTAAAAAAATATATGAATATTACAAAAGTGGATTTTCTTTTTCACAAGATTTTGCTAAATTAATTTCCACTTGCGATTATAATTTGATGAATATTGATGATGCTACAAAAATGAATGCTCAACAATTATTGATTTCTAAAAAAGGTGTTTGTACTCATTTTGCATCTTTAATTTATGAAGAATTAAAGGGAGTAGGACTAGAATCTTATTTTTTAAGAATGTTATTACCACACTGGTTTCATCATGTAGTTCTTTATAGAGTAAATCAAAATTGGAAAATTTGTGATTTAACTAATGAATATTTATTTGGAGAAGCAGGTTATAAAACATCAGATGACAATTACTTAGATATACCATTACAAGAGTTTCTTAAAAATAATCCACTTGTTTTAGATATGTGCATTATCCCAAAATTAGGAGGAGATAGTATATTAGATATGAATAGTATCAACCTCAGAAAATTTATGGAATCTAAATTAAATAATGAATTGCATGACTATAAATTGAAATAAGTTAATGTAAAAGTTATTAATGCTTTTTCTTATGTCAAAAGATTTATATAAAACTCGAAATACAAATATTCGAGTTTTAATATGCCTAAATTTATGATAGAATACTTATAGATATTAGATTGATACTTGTAAATTAAAAGCACACTTATATATAGTAATAAACAATATACATTAAATTACGAAAGGAAATAAAATTATGAATGAAAGAGTAATAATTAAATCTACTAATCAAAATAATCTTTTAAAAGCAATAATAAATTATATGGAATCTGAAAAGATAGATTATATTTTACAAGAAAACTCACTTGAAGGGACAACGAAAGATTTTAAAAAACTTATTTATATTGATGATGGTAGTAAAGATTTTAATGATTTTTTTGAAAATAAAGAATTATCAATTATTGTAATAAGCGATAAAAAGGAAGTTGTAGATGGAAAGGCAAATATTAACTATATTATTACAACTTTAGTTAATGATGAAACTAATTATACTGATGTCCAAAAAGAATATTTATATAAGAAAGGTATTTACCACACCTTTCTTGAAAAATTAGGTGAATTATTAGAAAATACTAATAACTACGATGGAATGATATATGATCTTACTGAATTAAAATCAATACCTAATAATTGGATTTTTAATTTTGATTCTATTAATGATACATATGCCTGGTTATTAAAAAAGAATAAAATGTTGCCAAATAATTTTGTTAGAAAAGTAATTAATTTCTATGATGATAAAGTATATGATGATTCTTTACGTGAAATAAACTATTTGGCTCAAAAATTAGTGGAAATAAAAGATGGTAAAAATGTTATTGATATATTTATATGTAGTAAAGATGAATTAAAAATATTTGAAAAAAACTACTTTTTTAAATTACTTATTAAAAATATCTCTCCAAATTATAGATTTTATTTAATTGATAAAGATAAGATATTAGAAAATGATAAAAACTTAGTAACTAAATTAACAGATGGTATAGCAATTTATAATGACTGCATCTATAGAGATACTTATGATGATGAATTTTCACTTGGGTATGTTGACTGTAATATAGATACTATTAAACAATATAATGAGTATTTTGATTATATTCTTAATAAGTATGGAACCCAAATAAAAGTGGAGAGTGATTTAAATGAATTTTAAAGGAAAAGTTGTATTAGTAACAGGATCTTCACGAGGTATAGGGAGAAGTATTGCTGTTAAATTTGCAAAAGAAGGTGCTTCTGTAATTATTAACTATAAGAGTAATGAGAATGAAGCCCAAGCAATAACAGAAATAATTTCCAGTTATGTTAGCGATTGTATGTGTATTCAAGCAGATGTTTCAAAAGAAAAGGATGTAAAAAGAATGATTGATACAATCGTAGACAAATACGGACATATTGATATACTTGTAAATAATGCAGGTATAGCAATTGATAATGATTTTCAAGATCGCAATATTAAGGATTGGAAAGAAACACTTAATACTAATTTAATAGGAGTTTTCTTGACATCAAAGTATGCTGGAAAATATATGTTAGAAAACAAATATGGTAAAATAATTAACATATCATCTACTAATGGCATTGACACAACCTATCCATATAGTATAGACTATGATGCTTCTAAAGCAGGGCTTATTAATATGACGAAAAACCTAGCAATAGAATTTGCACCCTTTATTAATGTCAATGCAGTAGCGCCAGGATGGGTAGATACTGGAATGAATGACGATTTATCTAAAAGTTACTTGAAAGCAGAAATGGAAAAAACCTTATTAAAAAGATTTGCCGAACCAGAAGAAATCGCAAACGTTGTATTATTTTTAGCATCTGATATGGCACGTTATATTGATGGAGAAACTATAAGAGTTGATGGAGGATTAAAATTAGGATAACCTGAAACAATAATTTTTTAAGGGGAGTAAAAATATGACAATAGAATTTAGTAATATGGAAAGAGCAATAGTAGAGTGTGAAACATATGACCATAAACCATTTATAGGATATATCGCACCAAATGGAGATTTAATAGATTTTACCAAGATGTTTGGCGAGAGTGGACATGATGGTTGGGATAATCTTATATCAAATACATTCCTAAAATATATTAGTTATATTGTTAAGAATACTTCTATCAAAAAATTAAAGGAAGAAAAAGCCAAAAAAGAAATTATAGAAAGATTAGAATATAAAGGTATAGATGAATATGTAATTAGAGGAAATGAAGATTATATTGAAAACGATTTGATTAAAGAGATAGATTGGATTTTAAGTTATAAGCCAGATGATAGTAGAAGAGGGCATTTTATATACCGATTGTTGTTATTTTTTAAAAATGCATATATAAATAATACTTTTTTCGAAACTATAGGTAAAAAAATCGAAGTAATTTCAGAAAGTGATTTTATATTAAAAAATAAACATTTACAAGGTGAAAGTTATAGCAATCAACAAATAGCATATCTAAATTATTTAACAAAACAATTAATGTCTTATTTTAAAGATATAGCAGTATGTTACCTTAGATATGATTCTATAGAAAGATTTATGCCAAATGGGGAAATAATAAAGGTACCATATAATAATAATTATATTTCTTGTTTTAACCCCTATAGCACTTATTTTTGGTATACACCTAGAATAATTACAACTTCTTATCCTAATATTAATGAGCGATTTTTTAATTTTAAAATAATGAACTGGTCTATTCATAAATTACCAAGATATACATTTAATGAAAAAACTTTAAAATACGAAGTAGAACCAGACTATTATGATTTTATTTTTAGTAAAACAGAAGAAATATATGAAAAAGAAATTGAGGCAATTAAAAGATTAGTACCATTAAAAGAAAGATATAAATGCTTAATTGAAAAATAATTAACAAATAAATTAAATAAAATAAATTCCTATAATTGATGCCATTCCAAGAATTATTGCAATGGCTTTTTTTAATGTAATTTTATCAGTTTTAAATATAATTGATAAAATAACTAATAAAAATACCCTTATTTCTTGAATAATATTAACAATAACAGGGGTTTCATAAATAAAACCAATAGTGCCAAATATATAATATATTGCTTCAAATAGACCAATTAATATTATTAATAAGAATGCACCAATGTTTAGTTTACTTTCTGTATTATCTTTATGACTACTTTTGTAAGCAAAAAATGGAATTGCAAAAAAACTATAACCTAAATTAATAGCAATTTCACTCCCCCCCCAATTTATTAGCATATTTTATTAGATATGGTTCAATTGAATAAAATAGCACTGATATAATTATAAAAACAATACCTATAAACTTTATATTCTTAAAACTTACATCATCTTTTATTTTATTAGTTTCAAAAGTAAATAAAAATATAGAAAAAATAAATATTAAAAACATTAATATAAATTTAGGTGTTAAAGTTAAATACCCAAATACAATATCGATAATTAATACAATAAAAAGATCAGCATTTTCTAATAATGCAGCAAGACCTATAGGTATATTTTTTAAAGATTGTACATAAAACATATATCCCGCTAACATACATAATCCATATATTAATATTATTGGTATTGCTTCTAATGTTACATTTATTCCTACAAGTGAACCATATATAATTTGAAATACTAAAGAAATTAAAGAAGTACAAAATAATATTTTATATGTACTATATTTATTTATAGCAATATCCAATGTGAAATCACAAAATGCATTAACAATTGAAGATATTACCACAGTTATCCTCTTGCTCATAATACCACCTATAGAATAATTATATTATAAAATATTAATAATTTCTATAGTATATTTAAACAGTATGTTATAATGTATATATATATGAAAAGGATAAAACAGTATGAAATGTTTATTTAAAATAACGGATGATGATTTTGGGATAAAGACAAAAAAGATTGATAATTATAACTTAAGATTATCTTCTAGAGGAATTATAATAAGAAGTGATGGAAAAATTGCTATACAACACAAAACTAAAAAACATCAATTTAAACTTATAGGTGGAGGAGTAGAACTTAATGAAAATATAGTTGATGCGTTTAAAAGAGAAGTATTAGAAGAGGCAGGATGTAAGATAGAAATTATAGAACAATTAGGAGTAACAGAAGAATATAAGCAATTACACAACTCAAAACAAATATCACATATATTTGTAGCAAGAGTTATAAACGATAACAACCAACTAAATCTTACTAAAAGAGAAAAGGACGAAGGTTCAATTCTATTATGGGTAGAACCAAAAGAGGCCTTAGCGTTGCTAGGGGAGTGTTACAATAAAATAATACTATCAGATAAAGAAGATGATTATGATGTTAAATTTCTTTTATTAAGAGATAAAAAAATATTGGAATATTACTTAGAAAAAAAATAGTAATATAAAAATTAGGAGGGGTACATGAATATATTAATGATAAGCAATATAGATAATGATGAAAAACTAGAAGATATTTGGCTTGCGAGAACTTTTCAGAATGATGGACACAAAGTAGCAATAGTTGATAAAAACTACGATGAAAGATTAGAAGATATATTTGATGTATTCTTACTTAGAAATAGTTGGGCATCAAGTGCAAATATAGATAATATTAAAGAAAAAGGAAAATTCTTAAAAAGAATAATAAAAAAAAATCTACCTCGTATAAATTTTGATGGCAAGTTTGATGGTGAAGGTAAAGAGTATTTAGTAGATTTATATAAAAATGGATATCAAGTAATACCTACTATTGATAATATAGAAGATATGTATTTATTAAAATCATATGATAAATATATGTTGAAACTTAAATATAGTTATGATGGAATAGGACAAAGTATAGTAACACAAAATGAGTTAAAGAAAAAATTTAATGATTCATATATAATTCAACCATTTATTGAGTTTGTATCAGAGGTACAATTCTATTATATAAAAGAAAAGTTAGAGTATGCTTTAGAATTTAAACCAAGTAAGGTACCAATTTACCCAGATGCAGAAGAATATAAATATACTACTAAAGAATTAGAAATGGCAAATACATTTGTAAAATTAAATGACAGTTATTATGGTATTCAAAGAGTAGACTTTATAAAATTAAAGGATGGTACGCTTCTACTAACCGAGATAGAAGACGCTTCACCTTATCTTGATTTGGATTGTTTAGATGAAGAGTTACGAAATAAATTTATTAATGATTACAAAGAAATGGTTTATGAGTATATGGAAAACCTAAAGAATAATAAAAATAATTAAGTTAGAAATATTCTTTTAATTTATAAACCTATTAAATACTAGAAATGGTATATAAAAACAAAATATTTAATAATTTCACTGTAATAAATTAGAAATCATATAATAGAATTTTTATGATTTTTTATTTACTAAATAAAAGAAATCAATTAAACCTTGAATTTAAACAGGAATAATAAAAATACCAAAATTATGGTACTTGACAAATTATATCAAGTGTTGTATTTTATTGTTGTAATTTTAAAAAATAAGTATAAAATTAAGAAATCATGAATGTGGGGGAAGAAAAATGAAAAAAGAGAATTTAAAAGGAAGTTACAAACTACAAAGATCAGGAATATTTGGTTTAGCAATTGCTATTGCAGTTAGTTTATCTGGATGTTCAAAACCAGAAATTAAAGAAAGATATGAAAGTGAAAGTACTATAGAGTCAACAACCACTTCTTTATCAGATGAAGATTATACAAGTAAACCAATAGATGAAGTAATAGTTGTTACAACACCAAATGTTGATTCAACTATAGGAAGTACAACACCAGATGTTGATTCAACCATAGGAAGTACAACACCATCCAAAGAAACAACAACAAGTAATCAAACATCAAAAGAAGATTTAGAATGGCCAACACCTCCTGTTGAACAAAATAATGCTCAGACAACAATAAGCGCAATAATATCAAATCCAGATATTATTGAACCAGTTGAAGTAGTAAAACCATCTACTACAAAACCTTCTGAGACAACAACAAAACCAACAAAGCCAAATAAAGATACTTCAAAAACTAGTGCAACACCATCAACAAGTAAAACAGAACCAACACAAAAGCCAGTTACAACAACTGTAACTACAGTAACATCAGAAACAGAGGTTACTAAGCCAGTTGAAACTACTGAAACATCTTCAGTAACTACGACAACTGAACCAATAGAAGTAATAACACCAGAAGAAACTGAACCAATAGAAACAAGACCGAATAGACCAAATAGACCAAGTTGGCCAAGTTGGAGACCAAGTCAAACAACAACTCCAACAACACCACCAAAACCAGAAGAAACAAAACCTTCTGAAACAACACCATCAAAACCAGAAGAAACAAAACCTTCTGAAACAACGACACCAAAACCAGAGGAAACAAAACCTTCTGAAACAACGACACCAAAACCAGAAGAAACAAAACCTTCTGAAACAACGACACCAAAACCAGAAGAAACAAAACCTTCTGAAACAACGACACCAAAACCAGAAGA
>CAOKET010000007.1 GCA_948467605.1 uncultured Mycoplasmatota bacterium
ACATATGATTTCTCATATGCTCTTTTTTTGAGTCTATTTTTATCAAACTAACTCTTAAGCTCTTTTTTAATAGGAGGATTTATGTTAGAAAGATTGGATAATGAAATAAAAGAGGCATTAAAATCAGGAAATAAGGAATTATTAACTACACTTAGAATGCTTAAAGGTGAAGTAAAACTTGCTAGTATTAATTCTAAAAATGAAATAACAGATGATGATATAATAACAATCGCTAGTAAACAAATAAAGAATTTAAAGGGAAGCATAGAAGAATTTAAAAAAGGTAATAGAGATGATTTAATTGAAAAAGCAAATAAGGAGATAGAAATATTATCAAAATACTTACCTGTTCAATTAAGTGATAGCGAACTAGATGAATTAATAGATGATGCTTTTGATAAAGTGAATCCACAATCTATGAAAGATATGGGTAAAATAATGGGTGTATTAATGCCACTAGTTAAGGGGAAGGCAGATATGTCTATTGTTAATTCTAAAATTAAGGAAAGATTAGAAAAATAATATATAAATTATTAACCAGGAACATAATACCTGGTTTTTTTAATATAATTAAATAGGGTGATAACTATTAAAGACACTATTAAAAACATATTATTATTTGATAATGATACTATTAAAATAACGTTAACTCCTAATAAGTTACATATAATTAATTATGATGAAATAAAAAGTTTTTCAGATACTAAAATAATAATTACTTATGATAAAGAAAAGTTAGTAATAAATGGAAAAGGGCTTATTACTAAAAAGTTAATGGATAGTGAAATATTAGTTGAAGGAGTAATTATATCTATAGAACTAGGGTGATACTATGAAAAATAATGTAGTATTAAAAATAACAGGAATTAATATAAATAGATTTTTAAGACGACTTATTAAAAATGGTATAAATATATATGATTTAGATAGAGTTTCTAATAAAGAAATAATTATAACAATAAATGTTAATAATTTAGAAAAAGTACAGGAATTAAAGGGATCTTATGAAATAAAAATACTTAAATTTATAGGATTAACTAGTATTAAGAATAAAATAAAGAAGAATTCTATTATATCTATATTTTTAATAATTAGTTTGTTATTTATTTTATTTTTATCTAATTTTATTTTTGAAATAAGAATTTATCATACTAATTCTAAATTAAAAGAGACCTTATTATTTGAACTTAAGAATTATGGTATTAAAAAGGGAGGGTTTAGAAAGAGTTTTGATGAGATATCTAAGATAAAGAATGAGATATTAGAGAAGTATAAGGATTCAATAGAATGGTTAGAAATTACTAGAGAGGGTACTGTTTATAATATTAGGGTCGAAGAGAGAATAATAAATAAAGATACTAAGGATACTACTCCTCAAAATATTATTGCTTCAAAGCCAGGAATAATAAAAAAGATATATGCTAAAAATGGTGTAATAGTAAAAACTGAGAATGAATATGTATCAAAGGGGGACGTAATAGTATCTGGTTCTATTTACTTAAATGAAGCATTAAAGGACACTATACGGGCAGAAGCACGTGTATATGCTGAAACATGGTATACAGTTAAACTTGACTTTCCTCTTTATTATAGGGAAGAAATAAGTACTAATAATAAGAAAACTGTATTAAATATTAGTTTTTTAAATAAAGATTATAATTTATTTGGTTTTAAAAAATATAGAAATTATAGATCAAAAAATAAAATATTATATGAAAGTAATTTACTGCCTTTAAAAATAATGATACAACAACAACAAGAAGTAAACTTAATTGAAAACATTTATAATAAAGAAAGCGCTATAAATCAGGGAATTCTTTATGCAACTTCTAAGATAGAATCTACATTGGATGAAAATGAGTACATAATTAGCAAAAAAGTTTTGAAAAATGTAGAAAAAAATAGTACAATATATATGGAAATATTTTTTAAGGTATACGAGGATATAACATCAACTCAAAATATTATTCCACCGGAGGAGCAGTTATGATTAAAGATTCAATAATAAACGCATTTTCAAGATTATACCCAACTGTACTAATACTTATAGTTATTATTTGTAGTATAAGGATCGCATGGTTAATTAAAAATAATCAAAAGATAGTTGTATATAAAGAATTGATTTCATTAGGATTTATATTATATCTATTATTTTTATATAATATAGTTACATATCAAGATGCTTATTCTGTAACAGGTACTAGTAATTTTACTCCATTTAGAGAAATACTTAGATATAGGTTTGGAAGTGAGTTATTCTTTAAAAATGTAATAGGTAATATTGTAATATTTATGCCATTTGGTTATTTTGTATCATATTATTTAAAACCAAAAAGAGTTGGACTTATATGTGTGCTTACTTTAATTGCCTCTGCTACTATTGAGTTTACTCAATTATCAATAGGTAGGGTATTTGATATAGATGATATATTACTTAACTTATTTGGTGGTATATTAGGATGTATAATATATATTGCTCTTTGTGCAGTAAAAAATTACATTCCATCATTCTTTTATAAAGATGTTTGTCTTAGTATATATGTAATATTAATCGCTGCTCTTTTATGTTTTTACTTTCATAGTATAGGAATAAGACTATGGTAAAGTATGAGATATTTAATGAAACAAATAAGGAAATCCCTGAAATTAAAGTAATAGATAAAGCAATAAAGTGTGCATGCAAGTATGAAAATTTAAAGTCAGGTATTTTTAATATTATTATAGTAGATAATGATTATATACATGAATTAAACAAGAATTATAGAAATGTAGATAGACCAACTGATGTAATTACATTTGCTTTAGAGGATGATGAGATTTCAATTACATATAAATATAGGGTATTAGGCGATATATATATTTCTATAGATAAAGCAATAGAGCAATCTATGGAATATGGGCATTCGTTAGAAAGAGAACTTGCATTTTTAGCAGTACATGGATTTTTACATTTGTTAAAATATGATCATATGACTAAAGAGGATGAAAAAATTATGTTTTCAAAACAGGAGGATATATTAAATGAAATCAAAATCACAAGGTAAGGTTATTAAACCAAGAGGAATAAAAAGGTTTATAAATAGTTTTAAATATTCTATTGAAGGATTAATATATGCTTATAGAAATGAGCAGAGTTTATTTATTCATGTATGTATGACTATACTTGCAATAGCACTTGGTCTGCTACTTGGACTTGAAAGATATGAATGGCTATTCTTATTTATAATAATAGGTATTATTTTAGCAGCAGAACTCATGAATACTGCAATAGAAGCAACTATTGATTTGGTTTGTAAAACTTTTAATATAAATGCTAAGATTGCTAAGGATACAGCGGCTGCTAGTGTATTTATTTTATCTATAGTAGCAATAATTGGTGGTATTTATATCTTTTTACCTAAGATAATAGCACTATTTTAAGGAGATTATTTATGAAATCAGGATTTGTAAGTATTGTTGGTAGACCAAATGTAGGAAAAAGTACTCTTCTTAATTGTATTATTGGTAAAAAAATTGCTATTATTTCTGATAAGGCGCAAACTACTAGAAATAATATTCAAGGGATATATAATGATGATAATACACAGATAGTATTTGTAGATACACCAGGTATACATAAACCTAAACAAAGATTAGGAAAATATTTAAATAAAATGGCATATTATTCAATTGATGACTTGGATATTGTATTGTTTTTAGTTGATGCTAGTGAAGGATTAGGTACTGGAGATAAATTTGTAATAGAAAGATTAAAATCAGTAAATAAACCTGTAATATTAGTATTAAATAAAATAGATAAAATGTCTAAGGATGAAATATTAAATAAGATTGTTGAATATAAAGATTTATATGATTTTAAGGAGATTGTTCCTTTATCAGCATTAAAGAGGGATAATGTAGATAGATTAATAGAAGTATTGCAAAAGTATTTACCAGATAATATACAATATTATGATAAGGATACGTATACTAATTCTTCACCTAGTTTTGTAATAAGTGAACTTATTAGGGAAAAAGTTTTAAATTTAACTGAAGAAGAGGTTCCTCATTCAACAACTTGTATTGTAGAAAAATTTGAAGAAAAATCAAATATTATAAATATAAATGCTTGTATTATTGTTGATAGAGATTCGCTAAAAAAAATAATAATTGGGAAACAAGGAAGCATGATTAAAAAGATTGGTATACAAGCAAGAAGTGACTTAGAGAAATTATATGGAAAACAAATATATTTGGAGTTATTTGTTAAAACTATTAAGAACTGGAGAGATAAAGAAAGAACATTACAAGAATTAGGTTTTAAAGAAATTGAATAAATTTATAAAAATCATCACATATAATATATAGAGAGGATGATTTTTATGGATAAAGATTTATTATGGTTAATGTTTAAGAATACTGGAAAGGTAGAATATTATTTAAAATATAAGGAACTTGTAGAGAAAGGAAAGTAATATAAGTAAGTGAAATGATAGATAAAGTAGAAGGTTTTATAATAAATGAACAAAGTTATAGTGAAACAAGTAAAATAATTAATGTTTTTACTAGAAAATATGGAATAATAGGTATCCTTGCTAAAGGTGCTAAAAGAATAAAAAGTCCATTTTTTAATAAGGTTTCTAAATTTACTTATGCTTCATTTAATATACAATATAAAAAAGGAAAACTTTCTACTTTAATATCAGTTGATGTATTAGATTATTTTAAAAATATTAAGTCAGATATTGAGAAAATAACTTATTCATCTATAATATCAGAACTTGTCAGTCAAATATGTAAGAATGAAGTAAATGATAAAATATATGACATTTATAGCATATGTTTAAAAAAGATTGATGAAGGGTTTTCTCCAATAGGAATAACTGACATTTTTAAATTAAGAATGTTACAATTTTTAGGTGTAGATTTAAAACTTGATTCATGTAGTATTTGTGGGTCTTTAAAGGATATAATTACTGTTTCATGTAGTAGTGGTGGTTATATATGTAAAAATTGCTACAACAATGAAAAAATAATAAGTGAAGCAGCAATTAAATTAATAAGGGTCTTTAGATATATTGATATAGAAAAAATAACTAAATTTGATGTCAGTGATATAGTTTTATTAGAAATATCTAACTTTATTGATGAGTATTATGAAACATATACTGGTATATATTTAAAAAGCAGTAGTTTTTTGAGTATATTAGAGAGGTTGAATTAAAGTAAAAAAATGTGGTAACTTTGCTGGTAAATCATTTTATGATGTTGATACAAACGAGTATACAGATTTTACAAATACAACTAATATTGAAGATGAGGTACTTCTTTTAAATCTACGTATAAAAAACTATTTTAAAAGATATAAAAAATCTTTAAATAAAAGAGTTCATTAAGAAGTAACAGATTTAATCTGGGATGAAGAATTAATTTGTAAAGTGTCAAATATAAGTAAACATAAAAAAATAAAGAAAAAGAATAGATTCAAAGATTAGAAATTCTATTCTTTTATTTTATCATTATATTGTTTTATACTTTGTTCATATTTATTTTCTTTTGGAATATAGTATTTTTTACCTATTAGGTTTTTAGGCATATACTCTTGTTTTACATATCCATTTTTATAGTCATGTGGGTATTTGTAATTAATGTATGGTTCTTTTAAATAAGCAGGCATTTCTCCAAAGTTTCCATCTTCTACATCTTTCATTGCTTTATCTATTGCTAAGTATGCTGAATTTGATTTAGGGGACGTTGCAAGTTCTATTACAATATTAGATAGAACAATTTTTGCCTCGGGCATTCCAATTCTTTCACATGCCTCAATTGCTGCCATTACTTTTGGGCCTATACCTGGATTAGCAAGACCAATATCTTCATAAGCAATTACTATCATTCTTCTATAAATGCTATCAAAATCTTCTGCTAAAATCATTCTAGATAGATAGTGAAGGGCAGCATCTGGGTCACTACCTCTTATAGATTTTTGAAAACCACTTAATACATTATAATAATTACTTTCATTTTTATCTTCTATGGAAATTGGTTTTGAATTAACATTTTTAACTGATTCAATAGTTATATTTTTATCTGATGTATAATAACATACCTCAAGTAGGCTATATGCTGCTCGTAAATCTCCATTTGAAAGTTTTGCAATTAGTTTTATAGAATCATCATCAATATTTATATCTTCTAATGTTTTAACTGCTTTATTTAATGCAAATATTATATCTTCTATATTTAGTGTTTTAAGTTCAAATATTTGACATCTACTTCTTATTGCAGGATTAATTGAATGAAATGGATTAGATGTAGTCATACCAATTAGAGTTATTAATCCGCTTTCTATATGTGGTAGAAGTAAGTCTTGTTTATCTTTGTTTAATCTGTGTATTTCATCCATTATTAAAATAATTCCATCATACATTTTTGCTTCTTCAACTACTGTATCAAAATCTTTCTTATTATTAATTGTTGCATTTAATATTCTATATTTCATATTTATATCATTAACTAGTGATAATGCTATACTTGTTTTACCAATACCTGGCTTACCATATAAAATCATTGATACTAAATGTTTGTTTTTAACAAGATTAGTAAGTACTTTATTTTCACCAACTAAATGTTTTTGACCAATAATGTCATTTAAACTTTTTGGTCTTAATTTTATTGCTAAAGTTTCCATAGAATCACCAAAATAATTTTAACATATAAATTGAAAAACGAAAATATTTACGTTATAATTAAATTGGTGATAATATGAGTGACAAGTGGGAGGAGTTAATAAAAGATATTAATGCCAAAAAATATATGAGATATCTAAAAATAGAAAAGGGTTATAGTATAAATACATATAATTCATACTGTAATGATATACATTCGTTAATACTGTTTACTAAGAAAGACACAACTTGTATTACTGAGGATGATATTAAAATGTATTTAGAGCATTTGTCTAAAAAGAATATAAAAGAAAAATCTATTGCTCACTCTATGAGTGTACTTAGAGAATTATATAAATTTTATATAAAACATAATATTGTAGAGGTATCACCAATGCAAAATATTAAAACAATTAAAATAGGTGTTTATCTTCCAAATACTTTAACTGAAGAAGAAGTAATAAAACTACTTGATATAAATTTAGAAACTCCTTTTGATTATAGAAATAAGGCGATGCTTGAGTTACTTTATGCGACTGGTATTAGGGTTTCTGAATTAATTTCTTTAAAAATTCACGATATTAATTTTGATGAAGCAATGTTAAAGTGTACTGGAAAAGGGAGTAAAGATAGATATATACCACTTGTTGATTATTGTTTGAAATATTTAAAAATATATATAGAAAATTATAGACCTAAATTATTGATTAAGGGTGAAAATTATTTTATTTTTGTAAATAATCATGGTAATCAAATGTCTAGGAGTGGTTTCTTTAAGATAATTCAAAAAATTGCAGAATCAAATGGTATAACTACACATATATCTCCGCATACATTAAGACATACATTTGCAACACATCTAGTTAATAATGGTGCAGATCTTAGAACAGTACAAGTATTGCTTGGACATGAAGATATTTCAACAACAGGTATTTATACACATTTGGCCTACGATAAAGAAAGATGCGATTACGATAATTATCATCCTAGAAGTAGAAAGGAAAATAGAAGAAATGGGAATATTTAAAGCATATGATATAAGGGGAATATATGGTGAGGATTTTGATGAGGTTCTAGCATATAAAATAGGTTATTTTTTACCAAAATTATTAAATACAAATAAGATTTTAGTTGGTATGGATATAAGATTATCTAGTAAATTATTACATGATAATTTAATAAATGGTGCACTTGATGCGGGTGCATGTGTATATGATTTAGGACTTGCAACAACACCATACGTGTATTATGTAACTAGAACATATAATTTTGATGCATCTGTTCAAATAACTGCATCTCATAACAATAAAGAATATAATGGTTTTAAGATATCAACGACCTTATCAATGCCTGTTGGGTATGATAATGGGTTAAAGGATTTAGAGGAAATGGTTAATAATGATGAGATAATATTAGCCAAAGATAAAGGAGAAGTAGTTCCATTTAATAAATATGATGAATATATTAGTTTCCAAAAAAATAATGCTAAAAACTATGATTCATTAAAAATAGGTATAGATTGTTCTAATGGTATGGCAAATCTTTTTATAAAAGATTTAATACCAAACGCAATATATATAAATGATACATTTGATGGAAATTTTCCAAATCATGAGCCAAATCCATTAAATAAAGAAAATCAAAAACAATTAAAAGAATTAGTTTTAAAAAATAATTTGGATTTAGGTATTATGTTTGATGGGGATGCAGATAGAGTTGCATTTGTAGATAATAAGGGTGAATTTATTTCACCAGATTTAATGATAGCACTACTTGCTGAATATTATTTAAAACAAAATAATGGTCAAAATATACTATATGATGTTAGAACAAGTAAAGCAGTTACAAACTCTATTAAAGAAAATAATGGTATTCCAAATATTTGGAAAGTAGGGCATGCATTTGCTAAGAGAAAGATGAAAGAATTAGATGCTGTTGTTGGTGGTGAATTAGCAGGACATTATTATTTTAGGGATTTTGGATACTGTGATAGTGCGATATTAGCATGTTTAATATTACTTAATATAATTTTAGAACTTGATTCTAATGGCAAAACAATAGCAGATAAAATAAGTGAAATTATGACATATGAAACAACTGGTGAAGTAAACTTTACTATGGAACAAAAAGATGAATGTATAGATGAAATAAATAAATATATGAAAGATAAATATGAAGTGATTCAAGAATATACTTTTGATGGTGTTAGATTAGAATTTAAGGACTTTTGGTTTAGTTTAAGAAAATCAAATACAGAGCCATATCTAAGATTAGTTTTAGAAGCAACGTCAAAAAAAGTATTAGATGAAAAATTAGAGGAGTTAATGAATATAATTAATAAGTATAAACTTAACTAGGGGAGATATGTATGCAAGATAAATTTTTAGAATTACGTGATAAATATCCTATTTTCTATTATCATAACTATATAATTGAAGAAAGTGATACACAAATAACAATAAGTTTCGATTTTGAAATAAAGGGTTTAACATCATTTGAACCAAAATGGGCTATTGAAAAGCAAGATAATTTTCATTTTGATAAAAATGATTCTATAATTAATAATATAATATTTAATATTGGTATGGTTGAAGTAATAAGTTATTTAAAAGCAACTTGTTCACCAAAATTGATAGTAGAATGTGGATTATTAGAAAAAGAACAGATAGATTTTTATAAAAAACTTTATTTTAATGGTTTAGGTGAACTTTTATATAGAAATGGTATTACTACTTCAATTGATGAGCTATTTGAGATTGAATGTACTTCTAATACAGTATATAGTTCTAAAAATATAAGTGATTTATCTGGTAATTTGGTATTAGTTGGTGGTGGTAAAGATAGTTTGGTATCACTAAATTTATTAGATAAGTATAAGAATAGCAACAAATGTTATATATTAAATCCAAGAGTTTCTTGGATAGAAGGCGTTAAGACATCAAATTACGACATTTCAGACGTTTTTTCTGTTAAAAGGACTATTGACACCAAACTTATAGAATTAAACAAGCAAGGGTATTTAAATGGCCATACACCACTATCTGCACTTCTTGCTATGTCTAGTTTATTGCCAGCATATTTATTAAAAAAGAAAAATATATGTGTTTCTAATGAATCAAGTGCTAATGAATCAACTGTTAAAAATACAACAATAAATCATCAATATTCTAAAAGTTTTGAATTTGAAACTGATTTTAGGAATTATTGTAATAATTTTATATCTAAAGATTTTAACTATTATAGTTTGTTAAGACCTTTAAGTGAGTATCAAATTGCTAAATATTTTTCTAAACTTACTAAATTACATCATGTATTTCACAGTTGTAATTTAGGCAGTAAAACTGATGTATGGTGCCATGAGTGTCCTAAATGTTTATTTATCTTCTTGTTATTTTCACCATTTTTAAGTCAAGATGAATTAAGTAGTATATTTGGTGTTAATATGTTAGAAGATATAAAGAATATAGAGGAATTTGAAAATTTAATAGGTGTTACAGATGTAAAATCTTTTGAATGTGTTGGTTCTAGGGCTGAGGTGAATTTTGCTATTAAGAAGGCAATAAATAATATGAATGCTGATGAACTTCCATTGCTATTAGAAATCTATAAGGAAAGATACTTTGATATAGATGATAATACAATTGATTTTGATAATTATTTTGATTCAAATAATTATGTTCCTAGTGAGTTATTAGATGTAATTAAGAATGAGGTAATAAATAATGATAATAGATAGATTAAAAAGTAAAAAAATAGTTATATTGGGTTTTGGTAGAGAGGGAAAATCTAGTTTAAATTACATTAGAAAGTATTTACCTACAGAGATTATAGCAATAGCAGATGATAATATTGATAAAATTGATATAGATGATAATTATATTGTTAAGTGTAGTAAAGATTATATAAAAGAGTTAGATGATTATGATATTATATTAAAAAGCCCTGGAATACCAGTAAAGAATAATAAATATGATAATGTATTATCTAAAATATCTTCACAAACTGATCTTTTTATTGATGAGTATAGGGATAAAATAATTGGAATAACAGGAACTAAGGGTAAAAGTACTACTTCTTCTCTTATATATCATATATTAAAAAATAATAATAAAGATGTTATTTTAGCAGGGAATATAGGACTTCCTGTATTTGATATAATAGATGATATAAAGGATGATACAACTATTGTTTTTGAACTATCGTCTCATCAATTAGAGTTTGTACACTCATCTCCTCATATTGGAATATTATTAAACATTTATGAGGAGCATTTGGATCATTATGATTCATTTGAAGCATATCAAAACTGTAAGAAAAATATATTTAAATTTATGAAGAATGATGATTATTTAATATATAATCCAGATAATGAATATTTAAATTTAAATAGTAATGCTGATTATAAATTAATTCCTATAACAAATAATAAAAGTATAACTTGTCCTAATTACGTTAATGATAAAGTAATATATTATGATGGTAGTAAATTGGATTTATCTAGTTTCAATGTAAAATTGTTGGGTGATCATAATTATTTAAATATTTCATTTGCATATATAGTATCAAAAATATTTAGAATATCTGATTCAGGTTTTACTACTTCATTAGAGGAGTTCCAACCTCTTCCACATAGGATGGAGTATATAGGTGAAAGTAGGGGAAATAAGTATTACAATGATTCTATTTCTACTATACCTGAGGCAACTATAAAGGCAATTGAGAGTATAGATAATATTCAGACAGTTATTATTGGTGGTATGGATAGGGGAATAAACTATAAAAAACTTATAGATTATATTCCTACTTGTAGTGTTAAAAATATTATATTTTTGCCTGATTCTGGTAAAAGAATTAAAGATAGTTTAGAAAAGAAAGATGTAGATAAAAGTTTATTTATGGTATCTAATTTAGAAGAAGCTGTTAAATTAGCAGATAAAATAACAGAAAATGGGGGAGTATTGCTATCCCCTGCTGCTGCTAGTTATGGAGTGTATAAGAACTTTGAAGAACGCGGAAATCATTTTAAAGAATGCTTTAATAACTTAAAATAGCATTCTTTTTTATTGACTATTTAGGAGATTAATTATAATATAGGATAAATGGAGGTAAAATGAAAAGAATAATTATAGAAAATCAAAATAAAATAATAGGGAAAAATAAAGATGAATACATTAATATAATATCTTATATAAAAATGCATTTTTACTATTACAATGGTAATAAAAAAATTTCTATCAATGAAATTATGGAAAATACTGGCACTAGTCAAGAAAAGGTTTTAGAAATATATAATATATTAAAAACTAACAATAAAAATATAAGGAAAAATTCAAAAGGTGAGTTTAAATTGATTTATAGTGATATTTTATTTATAGACCAAATATTAAAACAATCATATAATTCAAAACTGTCAATTGTTTCTACATTTATTGCACTTTTTGCAATATTTATACCAGCATGTGAGAAAATTTTTATAGTACTTTTTGATTATATATCTAATTATATAAGTATAAGCATAAATATCAGTTTAATAATAGAACTACTTTTTCCGATTGCCAATATCATTATATATTTTATAGTATTAAATATATTGGAAACTAAGAATGAAATATATTTTAAGTCCCCTATTAATAAAAATATAAAAAAGTAGGGTAGAGAGTGGTGGTATTACCTACTTTATAAATTATATGTTGTTCTTTTGTTACTTTAAAAATTGTTAAATTAGTTTATTGTTTTAATAAGTGTATTAGCATTTTAAATTAATTTGGATGGATAATTATTCATCTTTTTATTTCTCGATTCGTTCTACAGCACTTTAATAATTATAAAAATGGTATAATATTTAATAAATATTATAGTATATAAGTTTTATGTATTAAGAATATATTTGTAATAATATTAATAATTTATATTAGAATTTAAATATTGTATATATAATGTTATATAGTTTAATTTGAAAACTATGTTTAATTATTATATTTTGAATAGCAATTAATGATCTATATTAATAAATTTAGTATGAATTTTAGTAATAAAATAAACAGTTATTTAACTTCCTATAATATATATTATGTTGACTTCTTTAAATAAATATAAAAAGAACTGATTTTATACTACAGTTCTTGATTGGATTTCAGTTATTCTTTGTAATACTTCTGATGCATTTTTATCACTTATTTGTGTATATCCAAGTTCTTTTAAAGCCTGTATTCTTGCAGCATTTAATTCTTGGGTTCTACTTAATTTTTCTTCACGTTTACGTTCTATATCTTGAACGAATCTTTTATGTGATTCTTCTATTTTAGATTTAGATGCACCACCATTTGCATATAATGTCATAGCAGAAAATAATATTCCTTCAAATAGCAATTGATGATCTTTATTAAATTTAAATTCATTTGGATTTGTAAATCCAGTTGTTTTAGATACATACGCTAATATATATTTTAGCTCTTTAGAGTTATCTAATGATTGAAGAAAATGTTGTAAATAAATACATGTATTCATTCCATCATCAGTATCATCATCTGTTAGTTTTTCTTTTAATAAGTATACTATATCCATTAAAATTTCTTGTTTTTCTCTCTTCAACCCTTTTAGGTCAATACAAGAATCAACGTTAAATAACTTTCTACTTTCTAAATCTAATTTTTTATCTACAGCAGATATGTATTCATTATCAATTTGAATGTTTTCTATATCCTCTGCAGACTTTATATTTAATAAGTCAAATAATCTTTTCTTTTTATCTTTTGGCCATTTATTTATATCTCCACTTTCAAGATAATTGTATACCATTTGTCTAGAAACACCTAAATATTTTGACAATTTTACCTTAGAAATTCCTAGGTTATGAAGTAATTGTTCTAAATCCATTGCTTTCCTACCTCCTATTATAATAATATCACTTGTTAAAATATAATGTCAATAGTTTACATATTAAAATATCAAATTATCATTATCGATAATTTGATATATATGGAAGAGATATTAAGACAATGAACATTATAGCAAATAGTAGTATAATCCATATTGTATTTCTTATATCTTTTTTATCTGGTTTTGCTAAAAGTGTTGTATCTTTTGGTCTTTGTTTTATTTTTCTTGATTTTTTATTTATATATTCAACATTATTGTTAGAAATTTTCTTTTCATCCATGAAAAATACCTTCTTTCATTATAAATACCATAACTTATTATTGTCTTTATGTACTTCTTTTATTATTCCACCACCTAGACACATTGAATCTAAATATAATACACATATTTGACCTGGTGTTACTGCTTTTATACCACTATATTTTAATTTTATCATATTATTATCTATATATTCAATTTCAACATCATATAGAGGTGCTCTATATCTAAATTTTGCTTTACATTTAGTAGGTCTTATGTCATTTATAAAATTTACATCTTCAAGTATAGCAGAATCACTATATAGATAAGAATTGTCTTCACCACTTGCAACATATAAAATATTTTTATCTAGTTTTTTTCCTACTATAAACATTTTATCATTATTTCCGCCTAAATTCAAACCCTTTCTTTGGCCAATTGTATAATACATTAATCCTGAGTGCTCCCCTACTTTTTCGTTTGTTTCTATATTTATAATGTCTCCAGTATTTGTAGGAAAATAGTTTTTTAAAAATTCTTTAAAGTTTCTTTCACCAATAAAACAAATACCTGTTGAATCCTTTTTATTAGCAGTAATAAGTCCATATTCACTTGCTATTTGTCTAACCTTAGTTTTTTCTAAGTCACCTAGTGGAAATATTACATGCTCTAATTGCTTACTAGATAGCATGGATAAAAAATAAGTTTGATCTTTGTTAGAATCTTTTGCCATGTATAAATTATTATCTAATATATTTGCATAATGTCCAGTTGCAATAAAATCTGCACCTAATTTTTTTGCTTCTTTGATAAATAAATCAAATTTTATATATTTATTACACATTACATCTGGATTTGGTGTTCTTCCCTTTTTTAGCTCGTCTAAAAAGTATGTAAATACATAATCCCAATATTCTTTTACAAAATCAACCCTATGTAATTGTATACCTATTTTTTTACATACTTCTAAAGCGTCATTGTAATCTTTTTCTTGCGGACATATATCCAGTTCTAATTCTTCTTTTTTCTTGCCTAAAAAATCATTATTTAATGAACTATCCCAATTTCTCATAAATAGTCCAATTACTTCATATCCTTTATTCTTTAAAAGAATTGCTGCAACTGATGAATCAACTCCACCAGACATTCCTACTACAACTTTAGTCATATAACTTCACCAAATAAATTATATCATGCAAAAATGTATAATTCAATTTAAATTATTGATGATACTAACTTTAATATTATAGGAGATATAAATACTTCAAATAAACTTGATATTATTACTATTATTAGAGAAATAAATAGTAGTTTATAGTATTTTCCTGCCCATATTTTAAAATCCATTTGTTTTTTTAGAATTAAATTTTTTAAAAAATTTATTGACAAATTAAAACTTATTATTGATAGTATAAACATAACTATTATATTTATAAGTTGATGTGGAAATAAATATCCAATTGATAATATTATTCCTTTTATATTATATACAGATATTATTCCTCCAATACTAAATCCAAATATAAAACTTTTAACAAATATTAGTATGATAATTATTGGAATTCCTATTACTGATATTCCTAATAACCATATTCCAAGAACATTTAATATATTTGAAAATAAGCTGTTTTTTAATGCACTAATTGTGTCTACTGCTTCTCCTTTTTTGATAGAGGTAAAAAACGTTGTAATTTGTTCAGTTACCATTGTTTTATCAGGTTTGTCCAAAAGTGTTATAAAGAATGAACCAAATATTATTCCTAATATTACTAATATTGTGAAGAATATAAATGTGTTTCTTTTTTCGCTTAATATTTTTTTTAATTTTTTTCTATATTTATTCATATTTATCACCTAATTAAATATATTAATTATTTTTAAATTTATTCTTTATTTTTAATAATATTTAATATATAATTATTATGGTGATACGAATGAGTAAGAAAACTAACAGAATAATTGGAATAATTATGCTTATAGTTATGTGTGCTTCTATAATATTATCAATAGTAGCATATTTCATATAATTTTAACTTTAAAAAAGGTAACAAAAGTTACCCTTTTTTAGTTTTCAGCTTCTTCTAACATATTAGTTATAAATATACCATATCCTTTTTTAGGATTATCTACTACTACGTGTGTAACAGCACCTATAATCATGTTATTTTGTATTATTGGTGAACCACTCATTCCTTGTACTACTCCGCCTGTTTCATTTATTAATCTTTCATCTGTTATTTCAAACAATAGATTTTTTGTTTTTTGGTTAGAATTATTATTTATTTTAGTTATTTTGATTGAAAATTCTTCTACTTTATTTCCGTTTATAGTCGTTAATATTTTTGCATCTCCTACTTTTATTTCATCTTTGTTTGCTACTTTTAAAGTTTGTTTATTTGGCAATTTCCCTGTATATTTACCAAAAACTCCTTTATCTGTATTTTCAAAAACTGTTCCATAGATGTTATTTGATGAGAACTTTGCATTTTTTTCACCTGGTGTTCCTCTTTCTGTTTTTATTATATTAGTTATAGTTGCTTCAAATATTTTACCATCTTTAACTTCTAGTTTTAATCCACTAGATTTTTCTGTTATTTCATGTCCTAAAATACCATAGATTTTGGTTTCTGGATCTATAAATGTAAGTGTTCCAAGACCAGTTATGCTATCTTTAACATAAAGACCTGTTTTATATACGTTATCTTCTCCAATTACTAATTGTAGTGTTGTATTGTATGTCTTATTGTTACGTATATATTGTATATCGATTTTATCTTTTGATGATGAAATGATACTTACCATTTCTGATATTGTATTAGTATTTTTGTTGTTTATTGCTATAATCGAGTCTCCTATTTTTAATCCAGCATCACTACCTGGATTTTTATTATTTACATCATAAAAACCAACAACTAATATACCTTTTGAATTTAGGCTTACGCCAATAGGTTCTCCTCCAGGAATTACATAAGATGAATAAGCAAGAGCCATTTGTGGAATAATACTTATAGCAATTAATAAAATTGCTAAATATTTTTTTAAATTTTTAAAATTCATTATACACTCCTTTCTTTGTTTTTAACAGGCTCATTATTATTATCAGTTGTTTTAAATATATTATTTTAACAAAAAAATACCAAAAGGCATTTATCTTTAAAATATATGAGGTTAATAGTTTTTGCCAATTTTTTTAAAAAAATAAATACTAATAATAGTATTAGCATTTAATAATTAATTATTACTAGTTGTATCAACATCAAAGTCTTTTACACCATTTTCAGTTACAATTTTAGCAACTTTTTCTTCAATATTATTTAGTTCATCATTACAAGATTTTACTAAGTTCATTGCTAGAGTATATTTATCGATTGATTCATTTAATGGTACATTTCCCTGCTCTAATTCTTTTACTATACTTTCTAGTTCTAATATTTTTTCCTCAAAAGTTTTATTTTCCATAATTTTCCTCCTCTATATCAATAACTTCTGTTACTATATTTCCATCACTCATATTAATAACCAATTTATCTTTTTTTGCTACATTTTTTATTGAAGTTATTATTTCATTATCTTTTTTTGTTATAGTATAACCTCTTTTTAGAGTTTCAATTGGATTTAATAGAGTACATTTATCTATCAAAGAGTTTAGTTTATTTCTTTGTTTTTCATATATTATACTTGGTTTTGTTAAAACATATGAATTGCTTAAATTAAATAGTTTTACTTTTTCTTTTTCTATATTATTTATTATTATTTTCTGTAGATTATCAGATAATATATCTAATTTTTGCATTTGCATTTCATATAAAGATTTAGGATCTTTTAAAATTTTGTTAGTTGATAGATTATAAAGTTCATTTTTCTTATATTTAACAAGGTTTATTATAACGTTATTAAGACGTATTTTTACCTGATTTAAGTAGTTTAACATATCTGTCATATTAGGTACGACTAATTCTGCTGCTGCAGTTGGTGTTGCTGCTCTTAAGTCTGCTACAAAATCTGATATTGCAAAGTCAATTTCATGTCCTACTGCACTTACTATTGGAATATTACAATCATATATTGCACGTGCTACTATTTCTTCACTAAATGGGAATAAGTCTTCAAATGAACCACCACCACGTCCAACTATAAGTACATCTAAATCATACTCTTCTGCTTTTTTGATTTGTTCAGCGATATTTTTAGATGCTTCATTTCCCTGAACAAGTGCTGGAAATAAAAATACTTCTGCGATTGGAAATCTTCTTTTAATAGTAGTTAGTATATCTCTAATAGCGGCTCCAGTTGGTGCGGTTATTACTCCTATTTTTCTAGAAATTCTTGGTATTCTTTTCTTTTTTTCTTTTGAGAATAATCCTTCTAGTTCTAATTTCTTTTTTAAATTTTCAAATGCTATATAAAGATTACCAATTCCGTCTTCTAACATTTCTGTTACATATATTTGATAATCCCCTGTTGCTTCATAAATACTTATTTTACCTCTTACTAATACATTAACTCCTTCAGATGGTTTAAATGTTAATTTTGCGGCACTACTTTTAAACATTATCGCTTTTATTCTACTTTGATCATCTTTTAGAGAAAAGTATAGATGACCACTAGAATGTGCTTTAAAATTAGAAATTTCTCCTTTTAAATAAACATTTTGTAAAACTGGATTAGTATCTATTTCATCTTTTAGGTATCTAGTTAATTCTATTACTGATATATAATTATTCTGCATTATTGTCTAACCTAACATTATATATTTTATCTAAAACACTATTAATCATTTTCCTTACATTATCATCAGAAAACTTTTTAGATAATTCAATTGCTTCATTTATACATACAATATCAGGAGTATCAGTAAACTCTAGTTCATATATGCCTAAACGAAGTATCGCCTGATCTGTTTTCCCTAATCTTTCTATATCCCAATCTTTTAAATATTTATTAGCAAGTTCATCTATTTTTTTTACATTATCTATAACTCCATGGACTGTTTCTTTAATAAATTCATTATCAATCTCAACTAACTCTTTTATTACTTCATCTATATCATAACTCATCTTTGTTTTTTCATATAGTGAAATTTGATAAAGTGCTGTCATTATTATTTCACGTTGTTCACTTCTGTTTAATTTTTTCAATTTACATCACCTATATTAAATTTTAACATAATATAAATAAAAAAGCACTATAATAATGCTCAATTTAATTATTAATATGTTTTCTTATTAGTATTATTTTTAGGATTATATACTGAAAAATAATCAATACCATATAATTTATGTATTGCTTCAGTACCTAGGACAACACATCTTTTTTCTTCTAAACCTAAAGTTTTTATTAGCGTTTCTATAGTAAATCCATTTTTTTCTATATTTTCAGTATCAATCTCCATAAATGCAGGTATTGCTTCAAAACAATCAATATCAAAATCTATACAATTATCTCCACTACCTAATTCATATGATATTCTTCTTGCATATGTATCTGCAATTACTTTTTCATCATATCTGCATTCTAAAAACTCAATAAATTTATCAGAGTTTTTAAGATGAAACTTTATATGTCTTTTCTTTGGTTCATCACTTTGATTTATATGTAAAGTTGCTTTAGTATATCCATCTTCATCAGTAACTCTTAGAAGTTGATCTAAATCATTAGATGTTCCGTTATCTAGGGTTCTTATGTGTCTAGTATAATCTGCGACTTTTCTAGCACCTAGTTTTTCCATTTTTTTATCAATACTTTGTAAATCGTCTAAACTTAAATCTAGTATCTTAATTTCTTTTTCTAATAATCCCATTTTACTTTTTTCCATAAATATCACCTCTAATATTAATTATTGTAACATGTACAATTAAAAAACAAATTGTTTATTTTTTTACAATTTGTTTTGGTGATTCATTAGAATTTTCTTTATCTTTATCCCAATATGCATGTACATTTTCCCAATCAGGATAGTTTTCATCTGCATATTGTTTTGCTAATGCTTTTAATTTTTCTATATCATCATATGCATCTATAGGAGTTTGACCTGCAACAAATAAGATTTCTTTTTCGTTTCCAAAGTATATTTCATCTATTAAATGATCTTCATCAGCATATCTTGAGCATACCATATAATGACATTTAAGATACATATGTGCCCTTCTGTCGTAAACTGCTGCTTTATAAATCAATGAGCCTCTTATCACTCTATTTTCATCTATTATGTTAGTACACATAGCGTTATCAGTTTCTTTCATACTCCATCCATCTGGTAACGTTGCATAACATAAGACATCATCACCTGGTATATCTTCAAATATAAAACCTAATTGTTCAAAATGTTCTTTACTTGGCCACATTTTTCTTGCCATCATAGTATTACTTATTACATGTTGTTGCCCCTCTTTTTCCATATTTTCAACAATATTATCTTCTCCCTTAATACCACGAATAAGTGCTGACATTTTGCTTAATTCATTTATACTATTCATATTAAAATTCCTCCTAGGGAATATATATGCTTTTTAGATTAAAAAAATGATAACAAGATTTATTGTTATCAATAATATTTATATTACTTTTTTATTTTTTCTTTTAGTTTATAAAGTAAGTTAAGTGCATCTATTGGTGTAAGTGTCATTATATTTGTATTTTTTAATTCAATTTCTACTTCACTTTCTTCATGAATAATCTTTTCTATAACTTTTTCAGTAGAAATATTTGATGTAGGAGATGATTCATAGTGATTAAGTATAACACCTGCCCTGTTTATTACTTTACTTGGCAAATTAGCTAATTTTGCAACATATATACCATAACTTTTATCTACTGCCCCCTCTTTTATTTTATGTAGAAATATTATATCTCCATCATTTTCTTCTGCACTTACATGTACATTTTTTAAATGAGTTAGATCATTTTCTAATGCTGTTAATTCATGGTAGTGTGTAGAAAATATGGTTTTACAACCTATTTCATCGTGTATATATTCTAGTATTGATTGAGCAAGAGCCATACCATCATAGGTTGCTGTTCCTCTTCCTAGTTCATCAAATAAGATTAAACTATTTTTAGTAGCATTACTTATTGCATTATTTGCCTCACTCATCTCTACCATAAAAGTAGATTCACCATTTACTAAATCGTCACTAGCTCCTATTCTAGTATATATTCCATCAAATATTGGTATTAAGGCGCTTTTACATGGCACAAAACATCCTATTTGAGCCATTATACTAATAATAGCCATCATTCTCATATATGTACTTTTTCCAGCCATATTAGGACCAGTTATTAGAAGTATTGAGGTATCATTATTCATTATTATATCATTATCTATAAATGGTTTATCTAATACTTTTTCAACTACTGGATGTCTAGCACCAATTATTTCTACTTTATTTTCGTTATTTAATTGTGGCCTTATATAGTTATTTTCTTCACTTATTACTGCAAATGTAGATAATACATCTATATCTGCAATAATTTTAGAGTTCTTTTGTAATTCTTTTATATATTTTTTTACTTCATCTCTAATGGTCACAAATATTTCATATTCCATATTTATTATTTTTTCTTCGGCACCTAATATTAGAGACTCTTTTTCTTTTAGTATAGGTGTTATATAACGTTCTCCTGTTGCAATTGTCTGTTTTCTTTCATAACCATATTCGTCTTTTACTAATCCAATACTTCCCTTTGGAATTTCTATATAATAACCAAATACTTTATTGTAACCTACTTTTAAGTTTTTAATTCCTGTTCTTTCCTTCTCTTCATTTTCTAAACTAGCAATAAAATCTTTACCACCAATTCTTATTTTTTTAAGTTCATCTAATTCATTAGAATATCCTGATTTTATTAAAGAACCTTCTTTTAAAGTAATTGGTGCATTTTCATCTATACTTTTTTCTAGTAATTCATATATTTCATTTAAGATAAAAAGATGTTTATTATATCCAATATCAGAGAGAATAGCATTTATTTCTGGAAACACTTTTATTGAGTTTTTTAATTGCAGTAAATCTTTTGCATTTGCATTACCATAACTTATTTTGCCACATAATCTTTCTACATCATAAACTTCATATAAACAATCTCTTAATTCTTCTCTTTTGATAAACTCAAATATTAGTTTTGATACAATATTATATCTATACTCTATCTCCTCTTTGTCAACTAAGGGATATTGTATATAGTTTTTTAGGCATCTAGCACCCATTGCTGTTTTGGTTTTATCTAAAAGCCACATAAGAGTATATTCTTTAGTATTTCTACTTATATTATATACTAGTTCTAGATTTTTCTTTGTATTATAATCCATATGCATATACTTGCTATTGTTTACTACTTCAACAGGTTGCATATGTGTTAAAGAACGCTTGCTATTATTGTTTAGATAACATAGTAAGTGTTTTATACATTCTATAAATCTAATATCATCTATGTTTTGATAAAGAGTTTTATATTGTTCTATTTCATCTATAGTATCACTTATATAAATACATATATTAAACTCTTTTTTTAGTTTATTTATAATCCATTTATCAAAATTGCTTAATACTATTATTTCTTTTAATCCAATATTAAGTATCTCTTTTATTAATGTTTCTTTTGAATTTATAATTGATGTTACAAATATCTTACCTGTTGTAATATCAGCATAACTTATTATGTAATTGTCTGGTGTAGATATAATACTTCCAATAAAATTAGAATCTGTTTCGCTTATTGAATCGGTATTCATATTAATACCTCTTGATACAATTTCTAATACTTCTCTTTTTACTATTCCTTTTGCTTTAGGATCAGAGGTTTGTTCACAAACTGCTACTCTATAACCTTTTTCAATTAATTTATCAATATAAATATTACCAGCATGAAATGGTACTCCACACATTGGTATTCTTTCATCTAATGATGCATTCTTACCAGTTAATGTAAGTTCTAGTTCGTGTGATACAGTAATCGCATCTTCAAAAAACATTTCATAAAAATCTCCTAATCTAAAAAATAAAATAATATTTTCATAATTATCTTTTATTTCTAAGTATTGTCTCATCATAGGTGAAACTTTAGTACGATCAACATCTTTTCTTTCCATAATTAAAACCCTTCCATACTGCATAATTATACCATATTTTGACAATTTTTTCACGAATAATATATATAAATAAAAATTATAATTATTGTAGAGATGATACTATGAATAAGAAGATATACAATTATTTTGTTATAATTATTTTACTTTTTATATGCTTTGAAATGTTAACTAATGCTAATCTTATAATAATTGCAGTACAGAATGCTTATAATATTTGGGCATATAGTGTTTTCCCATCTCTTTTTCCTTTTTTTGTAATATCAAGTATATTAATTGGGCTTAATTTTCCAAGAGTTATTGGCGAAGTAACTAAGCCAATTATGAATAAATTATTTAAGATAAAAAGTGATACTGCTTTTATATTTATTATGAGTTTGTTATCTGGTAGTCCTAGTAATGCTAAATATACAAAAGAGTTATATTTAAATGGTAGTATTACTTTGGAAGATGCGAATAAGATATTAATATTTACTCACTTTTCTAGCCCATTATTTATATTAGGTACGATTACATCTTTTTTGGATAATAAAGAGGTTGGATTTTTTATACTAGTCATTCATTATTTAACTAATGTAATTATGGGAATAATAATTAGAAATTATAATCCTAGTTGTGATCAAAATAAAGGTATTTCACTAAAAAAAGTGATTTATGAGGCAAGTAATACTACTGATAATATTAGTTCTATTGTAACTAAATCAATATTTAATTCTATTAATACTATTATAATGATATTAGGTGTAATAAGTATTTCTACTGTTATGATAACTATAATTAATAGTAATTTTAATTTGAGTAAGTTAACTGAGTGTATAATAAGTGGCTTAATTGAAATGACTAATGGTCTTAGAACTTTAATGAGTTTAGATATATCTCTTAAATTAAAAACCGCCATATCGATGTTTTTTATATCGTTTGGCGGTCTATCAGTACATTTACAAGTTATTTCAATTATAAATGATACTAAAATTAAATATAAATCTTTCTTTATTGCAAGAATTATACATGCTTCAATTGCAACACTCTTATCTTATATTTTATTTGATATTTTTATCTAATTGTATATGGATTTGATATATTTCCATTACCAGATACATATATTACATTTGATTTAAGTTCAATAGTTGGTTTTATCAATGAACTATATTTGTTATAATCTTTATTTCCATTTGTAGTTATACCTGTATTGTCATTTGAATCAATAAGCCAAAATTCATCTGTACCTTTTATATTGTTTGGCAAACTAGAATATTCGGTATTCATAAGTAGTGATAAACTAGATTCTTTAATTAAATCTTTAGATGATTCTGATACATCATACATGTACCAATATTGCATACTAGTAAGGACATAACTTGAAGTATAAGAACCATTTTGTCCAAATACACTGTTTCCAATATTATCATTTAATAATAATTTTATACTTCCATCTTTATTTATACCTATTATTCTCCATAATTGATTATTTAGACTTACATAGTTATTATCAGTATTCATATAATAACTTTTAGAATTGGAATCATATATAATATTTGTATTATCACAATAGTTTTTAGGTGTATCAATGAAATCTCTTGATATTGTTAAATCTGAATTTTCATAATAAACTTCTATATATTTTTCTATATTTATATTTTTGTTATTTGTAGGATCTATTAGATTTGATTCTTTTAATAAATTAGCATCTACTAGGTCTTTTAATTTTATATAAATTTTGCTACAATCGTTGTCATTTAAAACTCTTACAGGTAGATGATTAAATTCTCTTCCTACTACATAATTTTCATAGTTATCATTTAAATATAATCTAACTGCTTGTTTTATTTCTGTTATTAAAACATCATATTGTTCATCTCTATTGCTTTTTACAATAGAGTATGCACTCGTTACAACTATTGCTGCTATTACTGACATAACTATAATCACAGCAAGTAATTCTACTAAAGTAAATCCTTTATTTTTCATAAAAAAACTCCTTTATTATTTCTTGATATTTTTCTTTTGATAGTGGCCTACATTTTTTTAGTAAAGTTTTGTCTTTGATTGCATTATTTGCCATTCCTTTACAACTTCCAAAACCACAGGCATTACAATTATATCCTGGTAGCATTTTTTCTATTTTTTCTATATTTATATTGCTTGAGTCATTTGAAATTAACATTATTGTAATTCCTGATATAAAACCCAAAGTTGTCAAAATTAAAATACCTATCATATCTTTATCTCCTCTATTATAACATAATTTTAAATTAATTATAAAGTTTTACTTACTTATTCTTATTTAAACAACTATTACATTTATCACATTTAGTGCATTTATTATTGTTTTTATTTGTAGTAAATATTAATACTATAAATAAAACTATTATAATCAAGAATGCTATCATATACTAAAATTCATAAATATCATAGATGTTATACCTGCAATGATGAATGCTACTGGATAACCTTTAAAACAACTTGGAACATTTTTATTTACTTTTTCTATAATGCTTGAAAATATATATAAAACTAACATAAAACCTATTGATGATGATATAGTAAATACTATCATTTGAATAAAATTATAATTATTTGATATATTTAATAGAACAGTTCCCATAACAGCACAGTTTGTAGTGGTAAGTGGTAAGTATATTCCTAATGATTTATAAATTGAATTGAATCTTTTTTTCATAATTATTTCTATTATTTGAACTAAGGTTGCAATTAAAAGAATTGTTATTATTGTTTTTAAATAAGTAGTATTTGTGTTTACTAATAAATATTTGTATATAAAATATATTAAAATACTTGATATTAGATTTACAATTAATACACATATTCCTATTCCAAGAGCATTTTTTCTACTATTAGTACTTCCTACTAATGGACATAATCCTAAGTTTTTACTCAATATTATATTTTGTGCGAAAATACTAACTATTATAATTTTTATTAAATCACTCATTTTTAGTTTTCTCCTTTACTTTGTTAAATATTGCAATTATTATTCCTAATATTATGAATCCACCTGCAGATATTTGAAATAAATTTATTGGAAAATATGTTGAGTTTGGTACTATTCTATAAATCATTCTTGGTAAGTTTAAGATTTCACTTGTTTTATCTATTAATGTAATTGTATTATTGCCTAAAAACTCTCTTATTAGCCCAATAAACGAAATTACTAGTAAGTACCCTATTCCAATAGTTAAAGCGTCTATTATGCTTTTAAAAACTGTATTTTTGCTTGCATAAGATATTGCTCTTCCAAATATTACACAGTTTACTGTTATTAGTGATAAATATAGTCCAATTGAATTATATAAATCTGGTATAAATTTATTTACTAGTATTTCAATTACTGTAACTAAGGTTGCTATTATCAATATGTATGATGGAATAATTATGTTTTCTGGTATTAATTTTCTTATTAATGAAATTATTGTGTTTGATAGTAAAAGTACAACTAAAACACATATTCCCATTAAATATGCTGCCTCAAAATTATTACTTACTGCTAAAATTGGGCATAATCCTAGACATAAACTTAATACTATATTATTTTTAAATATATTTTTCATATTGTACCTCCTATAAACTTATTCATTAAATAAATTATTAAAGAGCATATAAATGCGATTAGAGTAAGTATAATAACTGATTTATATTTATTTTTCATTATGCCCCCCTGTGATGCTTAGAAAGAGCATTTATTGTTTCTTTTAAATATTTTGATGTAAATGTAGCACCGCTAACTGAATCTACTTTACTAGTATCTCCATTACTAGATACTAAACTATCAATAAGACCAGAGGATACTACTTTTGGTATAAATTCTGATTCTTGATGTTCTAATATTTCTATTGAATTAATATTATCTTTATTAAATGTAACTTTTAATTTTATTTTTCCAGAATATCCTTTACTATATAATGTATAAGTTGTTTTATCGTTATTTTTAATTGTTTCTATTATTTCTAATGAAGGTGTATCTTTTTTACTAGTTTTTACTTTTGATAAACCAATGTATAAAGATAGTGTTATAACTAGTAATATTAGTATTACTAAAGGTATAATACATTTCTTTATATTAAATTTTACTTTAACTCCAATATTATCTAATATTGCTACTAATAGATTTACAGATAATATTGATAACATTACTCCTTCTACTAATCCTGGTATTAGAGATCTGCATATTACAGTTATTATTCCCATTAGGATTCCAGATACTATTTGTCCAAAACTTGTTATTGGTGTTGTGACTGGATCTGTTGCCATAAAAATAGCACCAAATAGCAATCCACCAGAGAATATATGTAACAATGGATACCATAATCCCATATTGTTAGTAAGTGCTATTATTGTTGTCATTATAAATACAGTTAGAATATAAGTACATGGAATTTTATATTTAATTACTTTAGTTATTGTTAAATAGATAAATCCTATTATACATAGTAGTCCACTTATTTCTCCAAGTGCTCCACCTTTAAATCCCAATATTAAATCAAATATTGAATTATATGGCAATACTAAATCATTGTATGTACCAACATAATCAAACCCCTTTAGATTAGCAAGTGGTGTTGCAGTGCTTATCGCATCTAGTGATGATGTTAATGTGCTAGAATAACATACAAAGATAAATAGATATCCAACTAAGGCTGGGTTAAATATATTTTTACCAAATCCACCAAACACTATTTTTCCAAAAATAACGCCAAAACATACTGCCATTATGAGTAAAATAAGCGGTGTGTTAACTGGTACTATTAAAGATAAAAATAATCCGGGGAATATACTATATGAATAAAATGAATATTCAAATGGTTTTTTATTTTTTATAATTAGTGCATAGATTACTTCTATTAAAAATGAAGTTAGAGTACCTACTAATATAAGTAATAATGGTTTAAACATTTCTATTAGCGATATTGCTTTTAGATTATATAGTCTAATACCATTATAATAAAATGAAAATAAAATAATTGGTACTAATGCAATTAGAAGATTCCTCATCATTTTTGTAGTACTATTTTTTGATTTTATGAATGGACCATTTTCAGTAATTGTTTTCACTTTTTATCACCTCTTAATACTTGTTTTGCTTCTATTACTTTGTCTCTTAAAAGTATTTTAGATGGACAAATATATGAACAAAGTCCACATTCTATACATTTATTAGGCTGTAGTTTTAATAATTCGTCTTTATTTTCAAGATTTTCCATTATAAGTACTGGACATAGTTTACTAGGACATACATCACTACATTTACCACATTTTAGACAATTTACTTCTTTATTGTAAACTTCTTCATCACTTAGAATAATTGAATTTACATTTTTAGTTATAACTATATCTAATGAGGAAACAGTTTTTCCCATCATTGGTCCTCCAACTATAACTTTTAGTTTTTTTGTTTCTTTCATTCCAATAAAGTCAATAAGTTCTTTTATAGTTGTACCTATTTTTATAAGAATATTAGTATCTTTTACTAAATTTCCACTTACTGTAATTATTCTTTCTATGCTAGGTTTATTGTATTTTAGTGATTCATATATAGCATATATAGTTGAGACATTATTTACAACTATTCCTTTTTCTATTGGTAAATTGTTATATTCTATATGCATTATATCTTTTATTAAGTTTTTCTCCCAACCAGCAGGATAGTAATTTTTAGTAAAAAATAATTCTATATTTGGATATGTACCTATATACTTATCAAACTCAAACTTTAAATCGCTATATATATCTTTTATTGCTATATAACATTTACTTATATTGTTTATTTCCATTATACTATCAACTGCTTCTAGTATCTCTTCGCAATTATTTAATATTAAAGTATGATCTGATGAAATAAATGGTTCACACTCTACTGCATTTACAATTAAAGTATTAATATTGTCTGATTTATACTTAAAATATGTTGGAAAACCTGCTCCCCCCATACCTATAATACCTGCATTTTGAATATTATCTATAAATTCTTCTTTAGAATAATCAGATATTTTCTTTATATTTTTTTCATTATATTTTGTATTTTCCTTAAAATCATTTTCTATTACAATACATTTTACAAGTTCATTATTGTAAAGTCGCATCTTTTTAATTTCTTTAACTGTTCCACTTACTGATGAATGTATTTTTAGTGTAAAATTTTCATTAAAACTGCCTACTACTTGACCCTTATATACATATTCATCTACTTTTACTTCACATACTACATTTGTATTATTTTGAACAATTAGTGGTATATATACGAAATGTGGTTTTAAGAATTTTTGTAATGTATAATTATGTTCTGCTCTTTTACTAACTAGTTGTAATTTCTTCATATTATCCTCCTACTATAATGTATTATACAATAATTAGAGGGTAAAAACAAAATTTATTTATAATTTTTAGTAAAAATTTTAATAAATATAAAAAAAGAAAACAATACAGTTTTCTATATAATACAATTTCTTCTATATATATCTACTTCTTTTGGTAAATATATTCTTATATTGCATGGAGAGGATATTTTTATCCAACCAAGTCCGTTTATTACAATATCTTCTCTTGATTTAATATCAAAATTATGACATTTTAAATCTCTAAGTTGATTATTTGTACTAATATTTGCCTTGTTAATTTTTATATCATTTGAAATATATATAACAATATCATTAATACTTTTTGGATCAATTATTTCATAATCTATTCTTGCTAATGAACCAATTAATATACTAGAGTTAGTTTTCATTTGATATATAATTGGCTTAATAGTCTTTTTAGGTACAATTTTCTTTAGTGTTTTGAAATCTACTAAATTTATATAACTATTATTAGATAATATACCTGGAGTATCTATTAAAGTTAGATATTCGCTTATATTAATTGTAAGTGTATCTAGTGTTGTAGATGGAAGTATAGATGTCGTTATATTAGCATTTTTGTCTCCAAAGTTTGTAATACATCTATTTACAAATGTACTTTTACCTACATTTGTATTTCCTACAATATATACATTATTTGATTTTTTATGCATTTTAATTAGCTGATATAATCTATCAAAATTATAATTCTTTTTACTACTTATAACTATAGAATCAACTATATTTATTCCTTGATTATTAAAATAATTTAGTATCTTCTTATCTAATATAGATTTTGGTAATATATCTTTTTTTGTTATTACTAATATAACTGGATTATCTAAGTATCTATATATTTCATCTATATCTTTATCAATATTAAATAAGTCTATCATATATAGCACTAAATCACCAGTTTGACCTATGTTTTTAAGTATATTGATAAAATCAGAGTTCTTTTTATCTATATATTTATAATCGCCATAATATTTTATTCTGAAACATCTTTTACAAATTTCTGCTTTAGAATATTTATTTTCTTCTACATATCCTTCTTTATCTTCATATAGGCACTGCATAGTAGCGCCACATCCAACACATTTTTTATTCATAATAATTCCCCTTTTCAAATAACTTATTCTTTTTTAGTTTTTTGAATATTGCTTTTTCAATTAATCTGTTAAACTTAGTAAAAATACCATCATTCTTGCTAATTGGATTTACTAAGATTGTAGTTATATTTACTTTATTACCACCAAGAATATCTGTTAGAAGTTGATCACCTACTATTGCAATTTCTGATTCACTATACCCATATATATCCATTACTTTTAAAAATTTGCCCCTAAGCGGTTTTCTTGATAAATATGCAGCATCTACCATTAATCCTTCTTTAAATGGCCTTATTCTTTGTTTATGGCTGTTAGAGAAAATTATTATTTTAAACTTTTTTTCTTTTAATTCGTTAATAAAATCAATTAGTTTTTGTGATGGTGATTTTACTTTATCAGGTGCTAGTGTGTTATCTAAATCAAATAATATACATTTTATTCCCATTGATTTTAATTTGTCATAATTTATTGTATAGATACTTTTTTGATAAATATCTGGTAAAAATTTATCCATATTAAACACTCCTATATTAAATAATATACCATAAAAGTAATTTAAATACAAATAAAAGAAAAGAAGATTATTTATCTTCTTTTACTCTTGATTCATCTGTCAATTTCCATCCAGAAAGTTCTTTTTCTGTTGACCATGTTGCTTCTATTTTTTTATCAGTTTGAGTATATCCTGCTGGTAATTTTGTTACCCAGTCAGTATATTTATATTCTGTTGTTTCCCCTACTTTTTCTTTTTTACCAGTTTTAGTCCATCCTTCTTTAGTTAAATCAGATGTTGACCATATTTTTTCTGTTTTATCTTTAGTTTCAGTAAATTTTTCATTTACTTCTTTTTTGTCAGTTTGAGTATATCCTGCTGGTAATTCTTTTACCCAGTCAGTATATTTATATTCTCCTGCTTTTACTAATTTTTTATTACCAGTTTTAGTCCATCCTTTTTTTGTTAAATCTTCTATTGAGTATTGTGTTTTAATTTCAGTTCTATATCCTATTGTTTTTTCCTCTCTTGTTGTTTTAGCAGTTTGAGTATATCCTGCTGGTAATTTTTTTACCCAGTCAATATAATCATATTTTGCATCTTGAACTAACTTTTTGTTATTAGTTTTAGTCCATCCTTTTTTTGTTAAATCCTCTGTTGAGTATTTATATTCAACACTTACTTTTTCATCTATTTTAGTATATCCTGCTGGTAAACTTGTTACCCAATCAGTTTCTATAGAATTACTAGATACTAATTTACTCTTTCCTGTTGCAACCCAAGATCCACCTGGATGTTTAGTTGACCATGTTGTTTCAGTAGTTGTTGTTTGTGTTGGTGCGTTAGGAGTACATATAGTATAATTATAAGTTGTTACTTGTTTTTGTATTGTTTTAGGTTTTTTTGTACGAGTTTGTACTATATATTTATATACTATTTGAGATTGTGGACAGCTACTCTTGTTACATACTCCTGTTTGAATTGTATAACCATTACTTACAGTTCTACTTGTATCAGTTGCTGTTGTTGGTCTTGGAGTAGTTGATTGGAATGAACTTGATGTTGTCCATGGACCATATTCATAACCATCGTTTACAGTTATTGTCTTAGTACTTGATGAACAACTTGCTCCTGATGGACAACTTGATTGATTGTATTTAGTTGTACAACTAGGTGCTGATGGTTTTGTTATTGTTACAGGCATTGCATATTCATATGTATATACGTTATTAGTTATTCTACCTTTATATAAAGTTGTAGTCTTTTTGTATTCATTTTCGTATATAGCATCTGATATTTTCTTTTGACCTTTATAATAATCTACTTTATTAATTATCTCATAAGGAACTCGTTCTGATTTTGAATATTCATATTCATATGTATCCTCTGATACTTTTATTTTACCTTTGTAATAAACTACTGGTTTTTCAACTATATATTCTTCTTTTGTAGTTTTACTATATTCATACTTATATAAATCTGTTGTAACTAATTTTCTACCTTTAAATAGTTCTCTTTCAAATTTATATTCTAGTACTGATACAACTGTCTCACATTTTCCGTCTACACATAGGTCATGACAACCTAAATATACGATAATGTAATCAGTTTGACCTTTACAACTTAAAGTAACTTTAAGTTCATATTCATCATTTTCTAATTTTGTTACTTGAACATATGATTTTTCAGTATCACAATATTCACCATTCTTATCTGTAAATGGTAGTAGTAATTTCATATCTAACATTTCTTTTAATGTTAATTTATGTTTTTCTCCTACTTCTTTTGGTAATCTTTGAACTGTATAATAGTCCTCTGCTACCTCTTTCATCATCATTATATTATTATTAAATATAGCATCGTAGAATGGTTTTGTATTCTTTGATGGATATAACCATAATAATAAGAATATAAATAATGCTATAAATAATAGTTTAAGAATTATATTTCTTAATAATCCCCCGTTATTATTTTCTGTATACATATTAAAACCCCCTTTTTAATTGCTGTATATAGTATCATAACTTTTTTGATATGTCAACTTTTTTTGACAATTTTTTTAATGTATACTACTTGTGATTTCTTGATGTTATGATATAATACCACAATTAGATGATTTTGTCAACACTTAATTTTACTATTGTTATTCCTAAATTAGAATTATCTTTTTTATATTCTTTTACATATTTGTTCCTACTTAATACATATTCGGTTTTTTTGGATAATATGCCTTCCCCTATGCCATGAATTATAATTATGTGTTCTTTTTTTAATTTTAAATTTTCATTTATAAAATCGTTTATATAAACTTCTGCAATATCACTAGTCATTCCATGAAGATCTATCGTAGGATAATTTTTATAAAATATATTTTCTTTATAATTTTTCATATATATTCATAACTTCTTCTAAATCTGGAATAGAATTTCTTGTTCCGATTGTTCTAGTTGATAATGCTCCTGCGATATTTGAAATTTTAATTGATTTTTCTAAATCATATTTCTTTGCTATACAATATGCGAATGCTCCATGAAAAATATCACCTGCTCCAGTTGAGTCTACTGCATTAACTTTAATACTTGGCATAATCTTTAATTCGTTTTCAAATAAATATAGTGACCCCCTATCTTCTAGAGTTACTATTATTTCATTTTTAAAATCTTCTTTTAGTTTTTTATATATTTCTTTAATACTTTCATTATTATTAAAATCAAATTTTAAATTTGTATAATTTTCAGCAAATGTTTTTGAGCATATAAGATAGTCTACTTTTTTACTTAAATTTATAACTTCATCATTTACTTTATTAGCATCTATTATAGTTATTGCATTAGAAAATTTTTCAATTAAATAGTTAGATATTTCTGCTTCTTCTCCATCCATTAAAATTATATCTGGATTATCTTTTATATTATTTATATTTAATTTTAGATTTTTATCTCTATTTGTAATTATTGTTCTACTTCCATTTTTAGTATTTGGTATAATTAAACTTAAAGTAGTTTTAGCATTTTTACATATAGTCATATAATAAGTGTTTACATTAGCATTTTTAAATTCGTGTTTTATTCTTTTGCCAAATTCATCGTCCCCAATAGCACCAATAAAAGATGCATCTATTTTCCAAATACTTAAAAGATATGCAGCATTTGATGGAGAACCTCCCCCACACTCTATTCTATCATTTGATCTATATTTAAAATTTTCTTCTGGATATTTATCCATAGGCATTGTTATATCATATGAAACATTACCAATACAAAAAATTTTCATACTATCACCCTTATTATTCATAAAAGTATTATACTATAATAATTATAATTTTTGCATAAAAAAAGAGTAACTTTACCTACTCTTTACACATGTTCATTAATTTTATTTGAGCGTGTGCTGCTGCTAAACGCGCAACTGGTACTCTATATGGTGAACAAGATACATATGTTAAACCTACTCTATTACAGAATTCTATACTATTTGTATCTCCTGCATGCTCACCACAAATTCCAAGTTCTATGTCTGGTCTTGCTTGTTTACCTTTTATAATTGCAAGTTCTATTAATTTTCCAACTCCATGTTGATCTATTTTTTCGAATGGATCAAAGTCAAAAATATTCTTTTTATAATAATCATTTAGATATTTACTAGCATCATCTCTTGAAAAACCATAAGATAGCTGTGTTAAGTCATTTGTACCAAATGAGAAAAATTCTGCTTCTTTAGCAATTTCATCCGCTAAAAGTGCTGCTCTTGGTATTTCAATCATTGTACCAATATGATACTTTAATTCTGTATTGTATTCATTAATAATTTCATTAGCAGTTTTTACTACTATATCTTTTACATATTTTAATTCTTTTATATCACATATTAGGGGTATCATTATTTCTGGTTTTACTTCTATTCCTTCTTTTTTTACATTTAATGCTGCTTCTATTATTGCTTTTGTTTGCATTATTGCAATTTCTGGATATGTAATATCAAGTCTGCATCCTCTATGCCCCATCATAGGATTGAATTCTTTTAAAGATTCTACTCTGGTTTTTAAACTTTCAAATGATGTACCTAATTCCTTAGATAAATCTTCTATTTCTTTATCAGTATGTGGTAAGAATTCATGTAATGGTGGATCTAAGTATCTTACTGTTACTGGTAGTCCATTCATTTCTCTAAATAGGCCTTCAAAATCACTTCTTTGCATTAGTAATAATTTATCTAAAGCAATTTGTCTTTGTTCACTATTTTCAGATGCTATCATCTGACGCATTGCAAATATTCTATCTTCTTCAAAAAACATGTGTTCTGTTCTACATAGACCAATTCCTTCTGCTCCAAAGGCTTTAGCCTGTTTTGCGTCTTTTGGTGTATCTGCATTAGTTCTTACCTCTAATGTTCTTATATTATCTGCCCAGTTCATTAGAGTTTCAAAATTTCCACTTATAGATGGATCTACAGTTTTAATTTTCTCACCATATACATTTCCAGTTGAACCATCTAATGATATATAATCAAGTGAATTAAATACTTTGCCATTTTTTGTTTTAATAGTTTTATTTACTTCATCTACTTCTATATCACTGCAACCACAAATACAACAAGTTCCCATTCCTCTTGCAACAACTGCTGCATGAGATGTCATACCACCTCTTACTGTAAGTACTCCATTTACAACATTCATTCCTTCAATATCTTCAGGTAAAGTTTCTAATCTAACTAAGATTAAATCTTTTTCGCCAGAATTGTGTAATTCAACTGCCTCTTCTGCAGTAAACACAAGTTTACCAGTAGCAGCACCAGGAGATGCGGCAAGTCCCTTTGCAATAACATTACTATTTTTTAGGCTATCTATGTCAAAAGAAGGATGCAATAGTTGATCTAATTGTCTTGGCTCGACTTTAAGTAATGCTTCTTCTTTTGAAATCATACCTTCTTTTTCTAAATCAACTGCAATTTTTATTGCTGCTTGAGCTGTTCTTTTACCATTTCTAGTTTGCAACATATAAAGTTTTCCATTTTCTATTGTAAACTCCATATCTTGCATATCCTTATAATGATTTTCTAGAATTTTTGAATATTTTAAAAACTCTTCATAAACGCTTGGCATTATATCTTTTAAAGTATCAATTGATTGAGGTGTTCTTATTCCTGCAACAACATCTTCACCTTGAGCATTTATTAAATATTCTCCATATAACCTATTTTCTCCAGTTGATGGATTTCTTGTAAATGCAACTCCAGTACCAGAGTTTTCTCCACTATTTCCATATACCATTTCTTGTACGTTTACAGCAGTTCCCCAAGAGGATGGTATATCGTTTAATCTTCTATATGTAATTGCTCTTTCATTCATCCAAGATCTAAATACTGCTTTTACTGCTTCAATTAATTGCACTTTTGGATCTTGCGGAAATTCTTCACCTGATATTTCTTTATAATTTGCTTTGAATTTTTCGGTTATTTCTATCATATCATTTTCAGTTAAATCTAGGTCATTAACAATATTTTTTTCTTCTTTTATTTTATCAAAATACTTTTCAAAAGAAGATTTTGGATATTCTTTAACTACATCTGCAAACATTTGTATAAATCTTCTATACGAATCATATGCAAATCTTTTATTGGTTGTAATAGCAGATAATCCCTCAACTACTTTATCATTCATTCCTAAATTTAATACTGTATCCATCATGCCTGGCATAGACGCTCTAGCACCGCTTCTTACAGATACAAGTAATGGATTTGTTGGATCTCCCAACTTTTTACCAGTTTTATTTTCAAGTTCTGTTACTTTATCAAATATTTGAGATATTATTTCATCTGATATTTCATTATTATTATCATAATAATTATTACAAGCTTCTGTTGTTACAGTAAAGCCATTTGGAACAGGCAATCCAATTTTAATCATTTCTGCTAGATTAGCGCCCTTTCCACCCAATAATTCTTTCATATCTTTATTGCCTTCATCAAAAGCATATACATATTTCATAATATATTCTCCTCTTTCTATTCTTATAAGTAATTATAACACAAAAAAACATATATTTTGTATATGTTTAGATTTGTTTACGTTTAATTTTACTTTTGTAAGTTTTTCTTTTTGACTTATATAATCCATCTAGAATACTAATTTGTTTAATAAATTCATATGTTCTTTGAAGTTTGACTAATATATGCTCCTTATTTGGTACATCTTCAAAGTTAAATAGAATACTTTCTATTTCCTTCATAGCCATTTGTTGTTGCTTCTTTAATTGTAATTCTTCATCTCTTATATCTTCTGCTAATTTCGTTGCCGCTTGTATAGTTTTATCACTTTCTTTTATTCTTTTGATGAATAATTTATCATTTGCTATTACAAATTCTATACGCAAAATATCTCTATAATATTTTTCAATATATTTTGAATAATTAAATAATTCTTCATACTTTTCCATTAATAAAATTTTAGCGTTAATTAATGAATTTTTATTGTAATAACCTTTTTCTTTACTGTAAAAATAAGAATCTATTTCATTAAAAATAAAACATAATTCATTTTTACCAGTAAAAGTATTCCGTGTTAATACTTCTCCTCGTATTGACTTTCCACCTAACATAGGTACTATTTCTTCTTGAATATTTATTGATAGTTTTCCGTTGATATTTTCTTTAAATTTAGGAATACAAAATATTGCTTTTATAATCTCCATTAGTTGTTGTTTTGGATTTTGTGGAAAATCACTATAAAAAGTATCCCTATATTTAGTTTTTGTTTGGTTTAGAAGGCCTTTTAGATATTGTATTCTATCATCTCTTCTAGGACGGTATTCTAGTCTTTCAGAATTTATATTATTATCAAATGAATTTGTTTCATAGTTCCCTTTTTTTATCTCAGTAAATCTAGAAATTTGTTTATTATATAAATCATATACAAACATCGTATCAATATTAGAATTAAATAATCTTTCTACTATTTCATCATTTAAACCTATAGTTATTATCTCATTTTGTTTTGTTTGATCTAAGTTTAATGATAATAGTAATGGATTATCTACTTTGCCAAAACATTTGCCTGTTTTATTTTCTAACTCAGTTATTTTTTCAAATACTTGAGATATTACTTCATCTATCACCTCACTATTATTTAAAGAATTTTTAACTGCTTCTGTTGTTATAGTAAATCCGTCTAATATTGGTAATCCATGACTATTCATTTTTGATAGTTTATATCCAACTTCACCTAATAATTCTTTTTTATTTTTACTGTCTTCATCAAATGAATATACATATTTCATAATTTTTTTTCTCCTTCTATTTTCTTACTAATTATAGCCTATAATACAAAAACATATATTTTTTGTATGTTTAATTTGTTTTGCGTTTTACTTTGATTTTTGATTTATTATCTAATTTACTATAGTCTAAATAATATGGTGTTTGAAATATTCCATCAATAACATCAATTTTTTCTTGATAGCATCTTATTGATCCTATTAATATATCATCACAAAATATTTCATAATTTAATAATTTATTTCTAATTCCTTTTATTAACCTTTTTCGTGATTGCCTTGTTTTGCCACTTTCATCTTCAATTTCTAATTTTAATGATTTCTCTTTAGGTTCTTCTTTTTTTGGTAATTGATACATATTTAATTTTCCGTTTTCTTCGATAAATTCTATAATATTTCCATTAAATTCATATACATATTTTTTCATATTTTTCTCCTATTTATTGGTCTTTCTTAGATCTAGGGTGGGAAGAAAGATATACACTCCTTAAATGTTCTTTAGAAAGATGTGTATATATACTTGTTGTACTTAAATTTTTATGTCCTAATAGTTCTTTTACAGTAGTTAATTCTGCACCTTCATTTAATAGATGTGTTGCAAATGTATGTCTTAATGTATGTGGGGTTACATGAGATTTTATTCTTGATTTTGATGTTTGCAAATTTATTATATTTCTTATACTTCTAGTGGTTAGAACACCACCACGTGAATTTAAAAACAAATAATCACTTGAACTATCAGATATAAATTTTTTCCTTCCTTCATTAATATATTTTTTTAACTTTTCTTCACCATATTCACCAAACATTACAATTCTGGTCTTTTTTCCTTTACCCAAAGTTTTTATTGTTTTACTACTAAAATTAATATCACTTAATTTAATATTAACTAATTCACTAACTCTAAGACCAGTATCATATAATAATTCAACTATTAATTCATTTCTTTGATTAGTTGGATTATCATTTTCTTCTATATTTAATAATTCTTCTATTTCATTTGTATATAAATAGTTAGGGAGTTTTTTATCTTTCTTTAATGATGCAACACTACTAAATGGATTGCTTTCAATATATTTTTCTTCACACATATACTTGTATAATCCTCTTAGAGAACTCAGTATTCTATTTATAGTATTTTTTGAGTATTTATTATTATAAAGATAAAGCAAATAATCTTGTATTTCTTGATAAGATATATTTTTATAATTTATATTATTTTTTATTAAATATTCTTTATAATTTCTAATATCTTTTACATAATTATTTATAGTATTATCAGAATATTTTTTTTGAAATTTTAATACATCTATATATTCTTTTAGTATATTATTCATATTATTTTCTTAAACTTTTAGTTTTTTCTAATAACTCGGGTAATAATATTCCATACTCATTATTATTTGCTAGTGCAATTAATGAGTTAAATTCTGATAATTCATTTTCATGTAATTTCTTAATAATAAATAAAGATCTTTTTTTGTAATATGTTTGTTCTAAATTTTTCAAAAGTTTTTCTAATAATTCATCTCTGCTTTTTATATTTCGTATTTTAAAGTTTAAATTATTGTAATATCTATATGTATCATCATCTAACCACATTCCATTTTGCTTTTTTTCATCCAATTCTTGATATTGTAATGATTCATCAAATAAATTACCTTTCATTATATCAGACTGTATTCTTAATATATCATGTATTATATTTTTATTGTCGGGATCTGTTTCTATTTTTTTATTATATAAACTTAATGTTTGATATAAATTCTCTTCTGATGATATTGTAATATATTTATCATCTAATTTGTATTGACTATATAGAACTGGTAATACTATGGTTTTTGATGAATGCTTAGTTGTAATAAAAAAGTTAAAACCATTATATTCATCATCAAGTAAATAACTAGGTGGTAACTCTTCAGATATTTTTGATAATAAATGTTTTACTTCTACATTTAAATTATTATTTGATATTAGGCATCTTAATAAATCAAATTTTGATATTTCACTTTTAGTAATGCCGTCTATCTCTTTTAAGTTTTTCTTTAGTATCTCAATACATTTTCCTTCATAAATTAAACAAAGGGAAGAATTTTGATAGTTTATACCCATATTTTTACCTCCTAATTAGCGCGTTTAAACATTTTTTCTAGTTCATATATACTATAGTGTATTATTGTTGGTCTTCCGTGAGGACAAGAGTAAGCATTTTTACATCTTCTAAGTTCTTCTATTAAACTTTTAGCCTCATCTAAACTTATATATGTGTTACCTTTTATTGAAGCTTTACAAGCAAGAGTTGCTGCTAAGTGATCATTAAATTTTTTTAGTTCGAAATTTTTTTCTTTTTTTACTACTAAATCTATTATCATTGGTATAGTTTGTTCTACATCCTTTAACCATGTTGGGTGTTCAGTTACTTTTATTGTATTTATTCCAAATTCTTCAACTTTAAGACCTATATTATTTAATGTGTCTATATTTTCTTTAATTATTACAAATTCGTTGTTTGCTAGTTCAAGAGTTATTGGAATTAATAATCCTTGCCTTTCGTTTTCTCCGCTATTTAGTTTTTCTAAATATAACTCATAGTTAACTCTTTCTTTTGCAGCATGTTGATCTATCATATACATACCTAATTCATTTTCGCATATTATATATGTACCATGTACTATTCCAACTGGATATAATGGAGGAACTTCTTTAGTTTTTTCAGGTATTACATTTAGATCATCTAAGTCAAGTGTTGGTATATTAACACTTTCTTTTCTTTCAATTTTAGGCTCTGATACAAAGAATTTTTCATTTTCTATTATTGGAGTAAATTCTATATGTTTTAAGTTTTCTGTTGTTGTATCTTCTTTTACAACAGCATCAGGTATTAAATTTATTTTATAAAGTGCTGATTTAATAGTTTTATTTATTAATTCTTTTAATGTATCTATTTTGGAAAATTTAATATCTGCTTTAGTTGGATGAATATTGATATCTATTAAAGAAGAATCTACTTCGATTTTTAAAACGACAATTGGATATTTATCATCTGGTTTAAATGTATGATAACTGTCATTAATACATTTATTTATTTCTTGATTTTTAACTACTCTATTATTTACTAATGTTGTTATATGAGATCTTGTTGATCTAGTTATTTCTGGATATGTTATATAACCTGATATAGCATAATCATCATTCTCATTTTTTATCTCTATCATTTTTTTAGTGACATTAATTCCATATATATTATTAATTACTTTAAGAAGATTATTACTGCCATCTGTTTTGAATAATTCTTTTCCATCATTTATAAGAGTAAATCGTATATTTGGATAAGATAGGCTTATTTTATTTATATATTCACATATGTTGGCTAGTTCTGCATATAGTGAACTTAAATGTTTTAATCTAGCAGGTGTATTATAGAAAATACTTTTTACTGAAATTGTTGTACCTTTTCTATAATCTCCAACTTCTTCCTTTAGGATTTCTCCACCTTTTATATTTATTGTAGTTGATATTTCACCATCACAAGTAGTCAGTATTACTTCTGATATTGATGCGATTGACGGAAGTGCTTCACCTCTAAAACCAAGTGTTTTAATATGATATAGTTCTTGGGATTCAGTTAGTTTACTAGAAGCATGTGGTAAAAAACACTTTTTAGCATCTATCTTATCCATACCACACCCATTATCAGTTACCTTTATTTCTTTAAAACCTGATTCTTTAAGTTCTATTTTTATCTCATCACTTTTAGCATCTATACTGTTTTCTACTAATTCTTTTACAACAGATACTAAACTTTGGACTACCTCACCAGCTGCTATTTTATTTGCTAGTTCTGTATCCATTACTTTTATAATACTCATATAATCACTTCTCTTCTAATTTACTTTATCAATTTTAATTATCTTTGCCTAATTTTAAAGATACAATTATACCTACTGCTAAGGTTACAATTGATAACATCATTATTGGTATTTCTACTGAATTAAATGAAGTTTGATAAAGGATTGCTACTGGGGAAGCAATTATTAAACCTAGAATACTTGCAAAAACGTAAGATGGGCATTTTTTAAGTAAATATTCTATTAATTTTGCTATTGCTATTATTCCTATTATAACCCCTATTCCAAATGGTAATAATATTCCAATAGAATTTAAGATACTATCCATATTAAATGATAATAATGCTTTAATAAATTCTTTTATTGTTCCAGTTATTGGTTGATAGTATCCAAGTAGAGTTAACATCATTGAACCACTTACCCCTGGAATTACCATTGTAGCGGCTGCTACTACACCTATTAGAAATAATTTAATTACTTCTGTAAAATTAAGTATAATTGATGTACTTGATGTATCCCCTGTTTTAGAACTTCCCATAAATATTACTATACTTGCAAATATTATAAATAATACGATATGTAAAATATCTATTTTCTTTGATTTCATACCATTATATATTATTGGTATTCCTCCTAATATAAGTCCAATGAATAAAAAATTTGTTGGTATTGGAAATTTTTCAAAAAGGAAAGTTATTACAAATGAAAATATTCCTATTCCTAAAATCATACCTATTCCATATGGAAGTAAAGTCTTTATACTATTTTTAAAATCTTTAAACATGTTTGTTATAGAACCTATTATTTTACTATAAATTCCCATAGAAACTGCTAAGGTTCCTCCACTTACTCCTGGTATAATATTTGCAACTCCTATTATAATTCCTTTTAAAATTTCTTTTATCATATATCCTCCTAAATATTTGGTTTTACTAGCGAAAGTGAGACTTTTTGTTTTTCTAAATTTATGCTATCGACGTAACAATCAACTATATCACCAACACTTACAACTTCCATTGGATGTTTAATATATTTGTCGCTACATTTTGAAATATGTGCAAGTCCATCATCATGCAAACCTATATCAATAAATGCTCCAAAATCAACTACATTTCTTACTGTGCCTTGCAATTTCATACCAACACGCAAATCTTCTATGTGTAATATATCACTTTTTAGAAGTGGACGTGGCATATCATCACGGGGATCTCTTGTAGGATTTTTTAAACATTTTATTATATCTTCTAATGTATAATAATCTATTCCTAATTCTTTGCATTTTTCATTTATATCAATATTTTCTAATTTGGATTTACATTTTTCAGTTCCAATTTCATCTAAAGGTATTTCTAACCTTTCTAGAAATTTAACTGTACTTGGATAACTTTCTGGATGTATTGAAGTCTGATCTAAGATAAAATCTCCATCTACAATTCTTAAGAATCCTATTGATTGTTCAAATACTTTATCTGATAATATTTTCTTTAGGGATTCTCTAGATAGTATTTTTCCATTTTTATTACGATAATCTATTATTTTTTCAATTGTTTTACTAGTTAGTCCTGATACGTATTTTAATAATGAAGAAGATGCGGTGTTTACGTTTACACCTACACTATTTACTGCCTTTGATACAACGAAATCTAGGCTTTCTTTAAGTTTATTTTGTGCAACATCGTGTTGATATAATCCAACTCCAATTCCACTAGGTGGTATTTTTACTAATTCTGATAGAGGATCTTGAAGGCGTCTTCCAATTGATACAGCACTTCTTTCATTAGGTGAAAGGTCAGGAAACTCTTCTTGTGCTAGTTTTTCTGTACTATAAATTGAGGCTCCTGCTTCACTTACAATAATGTACTCTACTTTTTTTGGTATTTCTTTTATTATATTAACAATGAAGGATTCGCTTTCACGAGATGCAGTACCATTACCTATTGCTATTATATCTACATCGTATTTTGCAATCAATGCCTTAACTACTGCTTTACTTTGCTCTTCTTCTTGTTTAGAAAATGGCTTTATAACAGTAGATGTTAAATATTTCCCTGTTTTATCTATTACGGCTAATTTACATCCATTAGTAAATCCTGGATCAAATGCAAGCACTATTTTTTCTTTCATTGGTGGTTGTAGAAGTAAATTTTCTAAGTTTTTGCTGAAGTTTTCTATTGCAGCATTATCTGCTTTTTCGGTTAGATCACTTCTTATCTCTCTTTCTATAGATGGATATATCAATCTTTTTACACTATCTTTTATAGCATTTCTTACTTCATAGGCAACAAAACTTGCTTCATTTTTTATTATTTTACTTTCTAAGTAATCTATTATTTTATCTTGAGATACATCTATAGATACTGTGAGTACTTTTTCATCTTCTGCGCGATTTATTGCTAAAATTCTATGTGGTTTTATATAGTTTATTGCTTCATTATATGAATAATACATTTCATATACTTTTTTATCATCAGGATTATCTTTCTTTACTTTAGTAGATAAGCTTCCATTTCTATATACATAAGTTCTAATCCACTTTCTATATGAAGCATTATCACTTATCCATTCTGCTATTATATATTTAGCACCCATTATTGCTTCTTCATATGTCTTTACATTATCATTTAGAAATTTTTCTGATATTTGTTCAAGTGTACCTTTTTCTGGAAATGACATAATTATTTTAGCAAGTGGTTCTAATCCATTTTTAATTGCCTCAGTTGCTTTAGTTTTTTTCTTTTCTTTATATGGTCTATATAAATCCTCTACTTCGACTAATTTAGTTGCAGACATTATTTTTTCACGTAGTTCATCGGTTAATAAATCTTTTTCATCTATTAATCTAATTACATCTTCTTTTCTTTTTAGGAGATTAACTTGATATTCATAAACATCACTTATTTTTCTAATAGAGTCTTCGTCTAGTGAACCAGTTTGTTCTTTTCTATATCTTGCTATAAAAGGAATTGTGTTTCCATCACTTAACATTTCAAGAACTGCTGTTGTTTGACTTGTCTTTATATTTAATTCATCACTTATTTCTTTTATTATTGTTTGATTCATTTTATCTTACCTCATAATTAATTGTAACATATTTAAGTATTTAAAAAAAGAAAAAAATCACAAATATCATATTTAAACGATACTTGTGATTCATATTACATTTCATCATCCATATATATAGTCTCTATTTCAATAATGTTCATATCATCATCTAGTGAAACAGTTTCTACTTCCTCAATAGGTTCTTTATTATCCTCTATAACATATTCATCATTAATAATTACTGTTTTCTTACTTGTTAAACTTTTATCTATTTTTTTTATTTCTAATACATTATTTATATGTGTTATTTGACTAGTAGATAATAATATAATCGATATTAAAACTAATAAACTAGTTATAATATTTGGAAATAACATTAATGTTGATATTGATATAAATAGTAATATAAGCATTATAAGTCTAGCTTTTTTATTGAAGGTTTCTTTACTAAATAATTCTTTTTTTCTTTCTAAATTCTGATATTTTTGTTGAGTGCTGATAATACCATTAAGTAATTCAATATAACTATCTTTTTTTTCTATTACTATATCTTTATTATCGCCTGTTTTAATTTTTATTGTTTTATTATCTATTTCATAATTTACAATTATATTAGATTTATTAACATTATCTATATATTCAAACATATCTTTCATAAAAAACCCCCTTTTTATTGGTGCATATTATAGCACAATATAAATAATTTGTAAATAATAAAATTTATATTTTTATATAAAATGTAAAAAAAGAAGAGTTATTTCTTCTTAACATATTCCCTTATTACGGGTTGTATTTGTTTGTTTTCAAGTGCTTCTTCAATAGTTGGAATTAATTTGTCGTAATGTGATATTAATGAATTTGGTTTATTTTCATAGTCATCTTGACCAAATGGTACAAAGAAAACACCTTTTCTATTATATAGATTCATAATATTTGCCCCATTTGCAGACAAAGCGTCATTTGTTGATATTGCAAGAACTACTGGACTTCCATTTCTAAGTGTTGCTTTTACTGCTAAATTTACTGGATTGTCAGTTATACCATTTGCCATTTTAGCAATAAAGTCACCAGTTGCTGGCATAACAACCATAACATCCATCTTATTTGCAGGTCCAAACCTTTCTGCTTCTACTATATTAGAAACTATTTTTTTACCAGTAATTTGTTCTATTTTTTTAGCAATATCAGAACCCTTACCAAATCTAGTATCATATTTTAATACATTTTCACTTACTACTGGATATACATCATATCCCAAAGACACTAACTCAATTAAACTTTTTAATACTTCATTTAAAGTACAAAAAGATGCGGTTATTGCAAAACCTACTTTTTTCAAAATTTATCCCCCAATCTCTTTTTGTATTTTTTTTAATAATATTTTTCCTGAACGTGACGGGTTATATTTTGCTGGGATTCCTGGATATATTCCATAATTTTTAAAAGTTTCTCTCACTTCTTTACTAGCGCCATATGGAGGTGATGAAACATCTATTATTTTTGCATTACTTCCTTTTAACATATCAGAAGTAATAATATTTTGTGGTACTGTATTTATTATGCAGTCACTCTCAGCAAAGACAATTTTCATTGTATTAGGATTACATGTATAAAAACACCTACGTTTAAGAATACAATAATCACTATATTCTTTTACACCAAATATAACATTATACCCTTTTAACTTTTTATCAAGGCGTTTTCCAAGATTTCCATATCCTAAAATACATATATTATTAAAATCATAATTCTCTAATTCATTTACAATACCATCTACTGTTATATCATTGTTCTCATTATTTACTTTTTCATCTGCTAGAAAACTAATAAGATTTCTACCATTAATCATACTTTTTAAAGTATCATTTACAATACCCGTATATATTATTAAATCATCTTTTGCAGATTTAAAAAAATCTTTATCTAACCTTTTTAATCCATTTAAAGTTTTTATCTCATAATCATTACTTATACCACTTACAGGCAATATAACTACATTATATTTTTTAATATCTATATCTTTTAAATTAATACTATCATTAAAGCCAAATGTATCTACATTGTGATTGAGTTTTAGCCCATTTATTAAAACATTATATCTTTCATCTCCACCTAAAATTAAAATTTTCATTTACCATCACCAATATTAGTATATTGTAAAATAAGTAGTTGGTTCCATGTTTAATAACTTAACATATAATATAAAGGTGATTGATATGTGTGCAATATTAGGATGGATCAATTCTAAGGAAAAAATAAATGATAAGCAAGAAGTATTTAAAGATATGCTTGATTTAATGAGTTATAGAGGTAAAGATAACACTGGATATTATTTTTTAGATAATATTCTTTTAGGTCATAAGAGGTTAGCAATTATTGATTTAGAAAATGGTAATCAGCCAATGCATTATAATGAATATACAATTGTCTATAATGGAGAGATTTATAATGCTTCTAACTTAAGAGAAACATTAGAAAATAATGGTTATACATTTGATACTACATGTGATACAGAAGTAGTATTAAAAGCATACGTTTATTATAAAGAAAAAGTCATGGAAAAATTAGAAGGTATATATGCGTTTGCTATATATAATGAAAAAGAAAAATCAATATTTTTAGGAAGAGATAGATTTGGTGTAAAACCATTATATTATACATTACACAATAATAATTTCATATTTTCATCATCAATTAAAAGTATTTTAAAAAGTGGTGTTATAAAGCCAGAACTTGGATTAAAAGAATTAGGTGAAATAATAAGTTTAGGACCATCTAAAAGATTAGGTAGTGGCGTATTTAAAAATATATGTGAATTAAGACCAGCACACTATATGATAGTTAAAAAAAATAAAATAAAAATAAAAAGATATTGGAATGTAAAAACAAAAGAATTTAATGATACTTTTTTAGAATCAACTAAAAGGGTTAGAGAATATTTAGAAGATTCAATAAAAAGGCAAATGGTAAGTGATGTAGACATTGCAACACTGCTTAGCGGTGGACTTGATTCTAGTATTATAAGTGCCGTTGTTGCATTAAATAAAAGGGATCAACTAACTACTTATTCTATAGATTATGAAGGAAATGATAAGTTTTTTAAAGGAAATGATTTTCAAGTATCATTAGATGAAGATTTTATAAATATAATGTCTAGAAAATTTAATACTAATCACAATATGAAAGTAATTACTCAAGAAGACGTTGTTAATTATTTAGAAAAAACTCTTTATTTAAGAGATTATCCTGGAATGATAGATATTGATTCTTCCCTACTTTGGTTTTCAGAGGAAATATCTAATGATTATAAGGTTATTCTAAGTGGTGAGGTTGCTGATGAAATATTTGGTGGTTATCCTTGGTTTTATAAAGATAAATTAAATGATAGAAGTGAATTTCCATGGATTAATAATATAGATTATAGACAAAATCTATTAAATAAAAATATTACTAAAAAAATCAATATACATAAAATAGTAAAGAGTGAGTATAAAAAGACAATAAAAGAATTGCCAAAAAAAGATAGAAAAGATAAATATAAAAAATTATTTTATATAAATATGACTCACTTTATGACTACTTTATTAGATAGAAAAGATAGAATGACTATGGGCGCTACTATAGAAGCAAGAGTTCCTTTTGCAGATACTAAATTAATTGAATATTTGTGGAATGTACCTTTTTCATATAAATATAGAAATAATACTGAGAAATATATCTTAAGAGAAGCATTTAAAGATATTCTTCCTAAAGAAGTATTAACTAGAAAGAAAAATCCTTATCCTAAAACTCATAATCCTATATTTTTAGATATGGTAAAGAAATTATTAAAATCACGCCTTGAAAATAAGGAAAGTATTATATATAAAATATTTAATATTGATGAGATTAATAAATTACTTAGTGATGATCATGATTATGATATTCCATGGTTTGGACAATTAATGACTAAACCACAACTTATTGCTTATCTTTATCAATTTGATTTATGGATTGAAAAATATAATATAAAAATAAATATATAAAGGGACAGTAAAATGTTCTTTTTTTATTTATCTATGTTATTATATTCTTAGGTGATAAATTATGGAAAATATAATGTTTGATGATAGAACAGAACTTGCCATTAATCTTGTTAAATTAGCAGGAGAAAAAATTCTAGAAATATCAAAAAGTGGAAATGACTCAGAAGAAACTAAAATGCATTTAAATTTAGGAATATTTGGTTTATCACTATTTAAATAAATTTTTTTGATAATCGTTTGCTCAATTATTTCTATTTAATTAACTTTTCAAATGAGTTTGCATTTAATATAGTATTTGAAACAAACTCTCCTTTATAAAAATTTGCCCAATTATTAAAAATACAAGGTGTGTTTTTGGCTTTTTCTAAAGAATCAATTTTAATGAAGTTAATATTAATATTTTTTTCTTTTGCATATTTTGTTAATTCTTTTACTTCGTATTCTACATATGGGCATTCATTACTATAATAAATAGTAAAATCTTCACTATCTATTCTCATAGATCTAGCACTATCATTAAATTTAGGAGTATCATTATTATCAAATTTTAGTGCTAATAATTCGTAATCTTGAGTACTATCCACTACTTTAAATCCATAATGTTCAAAGAACTTCTTTTCTCCAATAAATGGTTTTTTCTTTTTAGAAGTTAAAGTGCATATACCATTCATGTCTTTTTCTTTAGAATCATTTATAGCATATTCTAATAACTCTTTTGCAATGCCTTTTCCTTTAAAACTTCCCGCTACCCATAAACAGTAGATATATTCATAATTTTTACCACTAATAGGTACCCAAGCGGTTTCTATTGGTTCATACTCAATAAAAATTTTACCTCTAGCATTTAGTTTTCTAAATACATGTCCATCTTTTAATTTACTTCTAATCCATTCTTTTTTCATATCTACACCATTTTGATGTTTCGGATCACCAATAGCACAACATATATGTTCCTCATCAATGTTTTCTAATGTTAAATTTATATATTCATTCATCTTACTTTAACTCCTCTACAAACTTATCTGTTTATTTTAATTATATTAGATAAAAGAGCAAACCATAAATATAATTTGCTCGCTTAATCATAATTAGTTATTTACTTATTACTTTTTTATGCCAAGTTTTTTTATTGCATTTTGGGCATTTCATTTTTCTTGTCCTATTAATATGTGTTGCAAATAATACTTTTTTATATGTTGGTACATATTTATAATGGCAATTATCACATTCATAATAACCTGCTATTTGCTCAATTCTTATTGTATAACAAATACCAATTGCAAATGGAATGATTCCAACAATAATTAATACTACTCTTAACCAATCTTGCATACTAACAAATGCTGCAATAAATATGAAAGCAAACATATTAATAGATATAGTTACTCCTATAAATATTTCTATTAACAATAACTCTTTGTCTCTTTGCTCTTTAATTTTTGTCATTTCAAGTAAATTTTCTTCTAATTTTTTTTCATTATTCTTCATATCCACAATTTCACCACTAAACAGATCATTTATGGTAATATCAAGTATTTCACATAATTCAAGCATATTGTTAGCATCAGGTAGGCAAATGCCATTTTCCCATTTTGAAATTGATCTATCAGTTATATTTAACTTTTCTGCTAGTTCGCTTTGAGTTATATTTTTTTCTTTCCTTTTTAAACTTATAAATTCACCTATTTTAATTTGATCCATATAGTTTTCTCCTTTCTTGATTTAACTATATAATAAATCATAAAAATATAACACGAACTAAAAGTTGAGTTTAGTGAAATGTATCTTATTAGTTTTTTAAATTAGTAAATTACTATTTTTCTCTACAATGACATTCTGGATTTGTGCAAGTACAATTAGGATTATAACCACTAGCACATTCAGAGTCACATGTACATTTCCATCTTTTTAAAGTTGGAAATAATTTTTTACAATGTTCTTTCATTTCTTCATTAGTCATCCCTGCTTGTTTACCATACTTTGAACACATTTCTATATATTCTTCTATTGTAACTTTATCTATAAACTCTCCATTTTCAAAACAATATTTACAATAGTCTTCATTAATACTTCCATCTTTATTTATACCTAATTGTTCGCTTGATATTATAGGCATACCACAACTTTGACATATTTTATTTTCCATTTTTAATTCCTCCAATTATTTTTTATAAATTATTATTTATATAATTTCAATAATATTTCACGAAAATCTTAATTCACATTTCCTAATTCTACAACCTCAAACTTTTTAGAATTATGATTATATACTATTTTAGTTATACTTGTATTTGCTAAATGCCCTATTTTTTCTTTTGTTTGTTCAAATAGATAGATTATTCAAGTTAAAATCTTTAAATTGTCATTTGCTGTAAATTATAATTTTGCGTTGTTCACTCTATTAGATATATCATTAAAAAAATCTTCTATTTCTTCATTCATAACAAAAGGTTGATTAAGGCTAGTTAATTTCATATTTTCAATATGTTTTTTGAAGTATTCTTTTGAATTTATATTACTATCACACATTATGCAATTTCTTTTTTCTTCTATACATACACGCCCCGTTGTTCCACTACCTGAAAAAAAATCTAATACTATTGAATCTGGATATGATAAGGATTTAACAAATCTTCTTATTATTTCTAATGGCTTTTGTGTAGGATGACCAACCCTTTCTAAAGAATTACCATTTAATCTTCCAATTTCCCAAACATTAGTAGGATTTTTACCTTTTCTAACATTGTCAGGATTTAATCTTTTGTCTTTTAATGCAAGTTCTAAATCAGCATCTGAATATTTTACTCTAACAGAGTCTAAATCAAAATAATATTTATCAGTTTTTGTTAGCCATATAACTTCTTCATGTCTGTTAGCGAAATAGCGGTGTGCTGACATTCCATTTTTATAATACCAAATAATTGTATTAACAAGTCTAAATTTCGTATTATGTCGGCAGTGATAAATTATTTCAATCAAATCTCCACCTTTAGCTGATTGAAATTGTGTTCCACCAAAAATAACCATATTTCCATTTTTAGAAAGCACTCTATATGATTCATCAAGCCATTTTGATGCCCACTCAATATAATTTTCATAAGTATCCCACGATTCCAAATCTAGATTATAAGGAGGATCAATTAAAATTAAATCAATTGAATCATTTGGAAGTGATTTTAACAAATCTAGGCAATCCTTATTAAGTAATATACAATTAGTTTTTTTTGGAATTGAAAAATCTATACTTGTTTTATGTTTAATATTATTTGAGTTCATTTTATTTATTGACATCAATGCAGAATTATTATGTGATTTATTATGTATTGCCATTAATATTTACCTCTTTATCTTTCTATGTTTTAATTATTATTGTAGTTTTTTAATTGCTGGAATAAATCTTTACCTAACATTTTTAAAGATGTTCTAGCAATATCAAGCATTATTTCTATCATATCAGAATCAAGCCAATGTTCTCCGTTTGGTTGAGCATATATAGAAGCGGCCTGAAGCATTATGTTTAAATTATTACTTGAAACAAATTTATTTTCACATAAATTTGTATTTATCGGTAATCCGAAATTTGCAGCAGTTAGTCTATCAAGACGATTAAGTCCACCTGCATTATATTTTAAAGTAATGATTCTCCCATCAGGCCTTACTACTTCAACATCATGCGTAAGAAAATTAGATCCCTCTAAAAAAAGTACATAAGGGAAATATGTTTCAGCAAGCATAAAATTTGCTATTTCAGATATATTTTTATGTGAACGTTCAATGGCATTACCAGCAATCATAGTATCCTGATTGTTCTTTTTACCTACAAGTTTGCCTAGTCTTATATTTTCTATATCTTTCCCCTGATGTTTAGCTTCTGAAACTAAAACTACTCGCCAATTTCCATTATCATCTTTAACTTCTATAATTCCACCGTCAGGTTTAATATTTGCATTCTCAACAAATAATGTTTGCCCTAATTGCGAATCAACTTTTTTTAATGCCTCATTAATCTCTTTTTTTAGCAGATCTCGTCTATATCTAAATTCAAACATAGGAAATTCTTTTTCAAGTATTTTCATTACACGTGTAGAATTGCTATATACTTCTACATCATGCTCCTGTGCTTGTTGACCAAATATACCAATTACACCTTGTGATTCTTTATGTTGAATTGTTAATCTTTCAGTTTGATTCTTTTTCACGTTATCACTACTCCTAATAAATTTAAATATGCATCACTTTTATAATCTAATTATACACCACTTTGAAGCAATTTAATAGTTCATACGTAAAAAAAAGAACTACTTATAAAAGTAATTCAATTTTACTCACAAACTGATAAATCAAATCGCACAATAAAAGTCATACCATTTTTAATGACTTTATTGAAAAAAATAATTGAAGATGATAAATCTGAAGATGGATATATTTTCCTACATACAATAAAACTTACCACTCTAAAAAGAAAATGTGATAATATGTTAAAAAAAAACTGGCTTTGAAAAAAAAGATTTAATAAGAATACACGACTTGAGACATTCATTTGCATCATATTGTATTAATTTAGGTGTAGAAATTCAAATATTAAGTGAATATATGGGGCACGAAAATATATCTATTACATGGGATACTTATGGACACTTATACCCAAACTCTCAATCAAAATTATTAACTAAAATTGATAAGTTTAGTACAAAACAAGACCAAAAACAAGACTAAGCAAAATAAAAACCCTTATATTATAAGGGTTAAAATACATTTGGAGCGAATGGCGTAGATATCTACAACTTTTTCACTTCTTAACGATTTGATACATAAAATATCAATCACTGATAATATTCTATCACATTTTTAATTTTTTAAAACTATTATTTTTTATTTTTTGTTGTAAATCATTATATTTACTTCTATCAAATAAATGAGCATTGTTAATTAATCCCAAAATACTATTAATTTCATTCTGTGTATAACATTCCTGTTTTAATAACTTTGCAATTTTATATCTTGTTTTATTAGGAATAAATAATTCATGATTTTTAATTACACATCCAGTTATTTTCTTGTAGTCATTTGTCATATAGGTTTTAGTTTTATCCTCATTAACAATTTGCCCATATTTTATAATTATTCTTTTTGCTTTTTGTACTAAAGTATTAGGTATTTTATGTTTGCTTGAAAAAATAATATCATCAACATAAAATGAAACTATACAATTATTATTTTTAGCTAATCTGTTTAGTTCATCAAACATATCAACATTAGCCAGATAAGATAAAATGCTACTTATTGGAGAACCTGATGGCAAATGATTGGTATATCTTATACCTTTTTCGGCAATAAAATTTTTAACCTCTGTAGACATTATATTTGTAATATCTACACTAGATAAGTCTGTTAATATGGAGGCAATATCTGATGATACTTTTAATTTATTATGATAAAAGTTGTATATTTTTTCTCGACAAGTATTAGGAAAAAACTTACTTAAATCCATTTTTAAAAAATAATTTGACTCTATATGGTAATATGCATTATCTATATATGATCTTCCCTTAATTCCTGAAAATACATTATTTGGAAATTCAATTAAATCAAATTGCTTTTTAATCCTTTTTTGAATTGTTTTAATCCCTTCTTTAGGTGCTTCTATTAACCTTCGTTTAGGAATTTTTTCAATATATGGCTTATATTGTAAATTGAAAGCATTTCTATTCTTTGTTTTAACTTTTATGATTACATTTAAATCTCTTTTCCTTTTTAATCCATAAAAAGGGCATTTGCTAAAATCCATAGTTCACCTCATATAAAAACAATTACTTTTGTAAAAACATTCACTAAAATGTACTTACAAAAATAATTGTTAATTACTTAGAGTTATGTTTTTTTGTTACAGCTTTAGCAAATTGCTTGATTAACTGGTACCCGAACCAAACAAATGCTAAAATTTTAAAATTAATTTTAAATTCACCATTACAACTAACGCTAACGCTAAAATCAAATGTCAGTCCTAAAGATAGGATAACCAAATATTTGTGTTCTTCCACAAATTTTACTATTTTGGATACCATATAAGTATACCTCCTTTCATAATTATTAGCACATCAAACTCTATTCGCGACTAAAGTTTTCAGTGTGCCCCATACCTTATAATTATTGGAGATATCGTGCTAGACACTTAATATAATAATTAACAATTTCCTGCCCCATATTTAATGATTGATATAGGGCTATTTATTTCTTTATTATAACTACACTTAAGATAACAACATAAATAACACTTATAATATTGTGTTGATTAGTGTATTTGTTATTTTGTCTGTGCTGTTTTAAAAGAAAGCGAAGATAAAATCTTCTCGTCAATTTCTTGACCATAATTTGGGGCTTTGGATTGATTAGATCCGTGAGCACCTTTAAGACTAACAACATTATACAATTTTTGGCATTTTTTGACAATATTTATTAAGCATGTTTTCTTACAATCTCTAAGAAAATCCTGTAATAAAGTAGTAAATAATGCAAAAATATAGTATAATTTTTATTATAAAGAGGTGAATAACATGAGGAAGAAAGCTGAAGCATGTAAAATATGGCTAGAAATTTGTCATAATTGTAAAAATCATGAAGAAATGTTTGCAGGTTGCTTTTCTGCTGTATGGGAAGACACATTAAAATATATTGAAAAAGCCAATAATCCAGAAGATAAATTCTCTTTAGCAACATTATCTAAAGATACTAAAGCAGTACAATCTTTATATGATTCAATTAGTTTAAATGATTATCAAAAATCTTTAATAAAAGAATTATTAGAAAAAAATGAAGAGTTATTGCTTACATTAAATCCTTATGTATTAGATTCTAAATATGATTTTTTAAACTCTGTAATTGATGAATTAGTTGTAGATACAATAATTCAAGATAAATTATTAAGTCTTGACGACTATGAATTATCTGTTTTAAAAAGAATTACTGAGTATTGTATCGAATATGGAGTCAACCCAAATAATATAATATCAATAATAATCAATAATATAGGCTTTTCCTCAATTCCTGGTAGAAATAATGAAAAATGGCTAGATAGATTTGATTCTTTTTTCAAATTGTTACAAAGTTATGAAAATACTAATGGTAAAATAGATAAAAAAATGCTAGGAAATGTTGCTGTTATACTAAAAACAGGTATTTGCTTTCCAACAACAATTGATGAGATAGTTAATTATAATGATGTGGTAAAAAATGTTTTAAAAGAACAGGTTGATAATAAAGCTATTTCACTCGAAGAATTAAAAGAAAATATAATTTGGATTTTATTTGCTATGGATTTAAGAGATGCTAATTTCTTTGTTAAAGCTTTTAATATGGATGGAGCTCCATCAGAGTATTATACAAGTCCAGGTTTTATAGAATTATTGGCTTTAAAAATGTTGCTAGAAACTGACGATATAGAAAAACTAAAAAATGTAGCTAATGAGTTTATTAATAATCCTGATTACGAAATAAACTTATTCAATAATAACTTGATGGAAGAAAATTTATTATTACTTTATGCTAAGGAGTTTAATAAGTGTAAGCCAAGATTTAATGATGATAGCTTAATTAACACAATAGATGGAATTAGATTTTATGATTCTGGAGAAGATTTTTATGCTATAGTTAAAACATTAGGAGCTTTTTCTGACGATGGCAAAAGTTCAGAAAATTATTATGAAGAATGGAATAACAAAAGATATAGAAGCCATGTAAATGCAGTAAGCCTTATCAGAAATGACAATCTTGCTTTTGCAGAACAAGATGGAAATGTTCATATTAAATTTGGGTTTTTAAATTTTGATGAAAAAAGATTTTTAGGTGGTGGAATTAAAGATATAAATAGTACTCCAGATAGTAGAGCTATGGGAGTAAAAATATATTCGAAATTATATTTTCCAGATGAATTTGTTAATCATACACGCGAATGGCATAATGAATTGGATTATGAAAGAAAAAATAGTGATACATCATCTGTTGAATTTAAGAAAAATCCAGATTTTATTATTTTAGATCAAGAAGTTGAAGATATCACTACAATGACTCCAGAAGAAAAAAAGCAATATGATGAATTAGTATCTAATTCAATAAAAGCCTCTAAAGATTTTGGAAATATTCCAATATTAGTAATTAATAGAGAGAAAATTGCAAAAAATGAAATAAATACTATTAGAACAATGTTAGATAATTATAATCTTACTCATAATATAGAATTATTAAGAAGAATAATTATTAGGTTCAATAATAATAGAAATGGTTGTAGAGGTCCTCAACACAGATATATTCGAGAAAATTATTTTTCAAATGAGTATTTTGAAAAACTATTATCTGAAATTGATGATAATATTTTAGATGAACATAGGCAAGAATTTGAGAATTTAGTATTAGCTGAAAATAAAAAAATGGCTAAATGTTCGTATGATGATACAACTTTAGATTTACCAATAACGGCAAATAAAGATAGTCAAAAAAGAGGTGGATTAAATGTCTGAAAAAGAGAAAAATCAAAAAACTTTTTATGAGATGTGTTTGAAAATTATTTCCATATTAAAAAAATAAATATTTAACCAATAATAAAAGATGATATGGAGCATTATCGCTCAATATCATCTTTTTCTATCACTGATTTATTCTTATTATTTGCATTTCTGTTATCTTGAAGAAGATTGAAATCTTCATCATCTAAAGCCCCATGCTCATATAATTCTTTAGCAAATTCCATATATTTTTCCTTATCTTTATTTCTATAAATTCTATCCATAAGAAAGTGAACAAGATTGTAAATTAAATTTTTAAGATGTTCAAGTACAGATTTTAGTGAATGATTTTCTTCTTTTAAATCATTAATTTCATTATCTTTTGACTTGATTTTTTCATTTAAATTATCAACATCAGAATTGAGTTCTTCATTGTTTTTTAATAATAATCTAATTCGATCACGATTGTTAAGAAGTTCGCTTTTGATATGAACCCCGTTTCTTGGACAAAAAAAGGAAACGAGGTTTTATTATGTCA